>JAAZCO010000120.1 GCA_012513235.1 Gammaproteobacteria bacterium | reverse complement strand
TTGCCACAGCAACAGCTAAGGCGTTATCCCCCATAAAACGTACGCGCGGTGCTGCTGGATCATTAAAGCCGCGGCGCATCTCGGCAATATCACCTAAACGAAAGGTGCGCTCACCGAGACGCATAGGGAACTCACGGATTTCTTTAACTGTTTCAAAACGCCCGCTGACACGCAATTGCACGCGATCGGTAGCTGTCTCGAAAAACCCAGTCGCGGAAACCGTATTTTGCTCGGCCAAAGCTTGCTGTACCGCTTGCAGTGGTACACCGAGACTGGCTAACCGCGTATTCGACAGCTCAATCCAGCTTTTCTCATCTTGTAAGCCAAAGATTTCCACCTTGCCCACATCCGGTACGCGCTGTAATTGCAACTGCACACGGTCGGCATAGTCTTTTAAAACGGCATAATCAAAGCCGGTCCCCGTCAGCGCATAAATATTGCCAAAGGTGGTACCAAACTCATCATTAAAAAATGGACCTTGCACACCCGGCGGTAAGCTATGGCGAATATCACTGATTTTTTTGCGTATTTGATACCACAACTCTGGCACTTTTTTTGCGGTCAAAGAATCACGCGCGACAAAGGTGACTTGCGATTCACCAGGGCGAGAAAAAGAAATAACCTTTTCAAACTCACCGGTTTCCATCAGCTTCTTTTCAATCCGCTCGGTGACTTGCTGGGCCATTTCTTCAGCAGTAGCGCCGGGCCACAAGGTATGAATCACCATGGCTTTAAAGGTAAAAGGCGGATCTTCACTTTGCCCTAAGGAGCTGTAGGAGCGCATACCAACCAGTGCTATCAACACCATGGCGAACAGCACTAGCGGGCGATTATTTAATGCCCACGCAGATAAGTTAAAGCGCATCTGCATTACTCCTTATGACTCAACTGCACCGGCTGATTGGCACGGTCCACTGGACGCACCGCTTGGCCTGCTTGCAACAAATGCACACCGGCAACCACCACCCACTCATCACCTTGCAAGCCTTTCAGCACTGGGACTTGCTCCTGACCAAAAGCGCCAACTTCAACAAAACGCTGGGCGACGGTTGAAGTACTCGGCTCAACCACCCACACATAGGCGCGCTGCCCTTCGGCATTCACTGCAGACAAGGGCACCTTGTAATGCTCCTGCATATCCGTACGCATATAAACCTTTGCACTTTGTCCAAGCTCAGCAGCAATGGTGGCGGTACGAAAAGCCACGCGTGCGGCGTAAGTCCGCGAACGTGAATCTGCAGCGGGAGCAATCTCGCGAATCTCACCGGTAATGCGACGGTCTGGCTGCGACCACAATTGCACTTCAACAGGCTGGCCGACTTTAAAACGCTCAATCCCCTGTTCAGGTAAATTAATCGCTACTTCACGCTCGCCATCCACCGCTAAGACAAACACAGTTTGCCCAGCCGCCACGACCTGCCCAGCTTCCACCTGTGCTTGAGCAATCACTCCATAATACGGCGCACGTAACTGGGTGTACTCAGCTTGGTTTTTGGCCGCGGCCAATTCAGCTTGGGCTTGGCGCAGGCGAGCTTGGCCATTTTTAAATTGATTTTGCGCGTTATCGTAATGCGAGCGACTGAGCATCTGCCGGTCTAACAAGGTTTTATAACGGTCACGCTCAGCTCTGACCAAATCTAAATTGGCTTGTGCCGCCGACACTTGCGCCTGCATCGCTTCTAAATGTAAACGCACATCCTCAGGGTCAAGCTTGGCTAACACTTGCTCAGTGCTGACTTTAGCGCCCACATCCACCAAGCGCTCTATCACCTTACCGCCTAAGCGAAAAGCCAACTCAGGCTCTAAACGCGCCCGCACTTCACCTGGAAAAGCCAATTGCGCTGCGCTTGACGATTCAGGCTGCACCACCATCACCGGGCGGACTTTATTCACTGCGGACTCTTCATTGCTACAAGCACTGAGCAAAGTCAGTGATAAAGCAACAAAAGCATAGATAAGACGATGCGACATAATCAATTAACCCTAAATGACAGCAATGGCATGGATAATTAACAAAGTATAATGAAATACTCTATCAATAATGTAGGTTATTTACTGTGCATCAGCCGTTAACACCTTATAATTACAGGTAGTTTGCTAAGCACACTTGCTGCCAAGAGGCAGGCTTGAGGGGTTTCTTTTCAACTATAACCCCTTACACTAGTGCACTTTATTTTTCCGAGAACTGGATATTTATTATGTCTGACCACGCTTTATTGCTCTCGAATCTGGGCTCCCCACGTTCAACTTCAGTCAGTGATGTCCGCAGCTACCTGAACCAGTTTTTAATGGACCCCTACGTTATTGATATTCCCTGGCCATTACGCCGCCTATTAGTGGGCATTATTTTAGCTGTGCGACCCGCTAAATCAGCTGCAGCCTATGCGTCAATCTGGTGGCCAGAAGGTTCACCACTGGTGGTGATTAGCGAGCAACTGACCGATGCAGTGCGTCCATTATGGAAGCATGGCCCAACGCTATTAGCGATGCGTTATGGTGAGCCATCGATTAGCACGCGCTTATTAGAGCTGGAAAAACAAGGCATTAAAAAAGTGACCTTTGCCCCGCTCTATCCACAGTTTGCCGATAGCACCACCACCACAGCGATTAAAGAAGCCGAAAAGTGCATTAAAAAGCATAACTTGTCGCTGAAGCTCAATATTGTTCAGCCGTTTTACGCTGACCCTTTGTATATCCAAGCCTTAGCCAAAAGTGCCGAAAAGGAATTGCAGCAGGATTTTGACCATTTGCTGCTCAGTTTCCACGGTTTACCTGAAAGCCATTTAAAGAAGCTCGATCCAACGGGCTCGCATTGCTTAAAAGACAAATCATGCTGTGAAACGGCCAGTCAAGCCGTACTCGACACCTGCTACCGCGCTCAATGCATGCGCAGTGCTGAGTTGTTTGCAGCAGAAGCGGGCTTACGCCCCGAGCAGTGGTCCGTAGCTTTCCAATCGCGCCTAGGTAAAAACAAATGGATTGAACCCTACACTGATGCCACCTTAGAAGAACTGGCCGCTCGCGGAGTGAAAAAACTCTTGGTCATGTCACCGGCTTTTGTTGCAGATTGTATCGAAACACTAGAAGAACTGGGCATCGAAGGTCGCGAAGACTTTATTGCTGCTGGTGGTGAAGAGTTGGTACTGATTCCTTGCTTAAATGCCCAAGAACACTGGGCACAAGCGCTGACGCAAATCTGCGAAAACACTACAGCTTAAGTCTGTCATCAGCACGGAATACAGAATAAGGCGGCTGGTTTTAGGCCGCCTTTACTGCACAAATAAACAGTCGACCTTTTTAGCTCTTCCAGCTTTGCATTTACAGCGCTATTCTAGGCGCTCATTTGTTAAATAGGCGTCTTTTAAGTCCTTGAATACCTCAACTGATATACAACGTTTTACTCTCGATTCGTTTGAAGCCGCACGTTTCGCTAATCTTTGCGGTCAATATGACGAGCATCTACGTTTAATCGAGCAACGATTAGATATCACTATCCG
>JAAZCO010000119.1 GCA_012513235.1 Gammaproteobacteria bacterium | reverse complement strand
TAAACAAGGGCTTTTTTTATCACAATACAACAACTTAACTGACTCTGTGGAGAGCCGCATGACGCTCGCGAAACGTATCATTCCTTGCCTTGATGTTGAAAATGGCCGCGTGGTAAAAGGCGTAAAATTTGAGAATATTCGTGATGCTGGCGATCCAGTTGAAATTGCCCGTCGTTATGACGAGCAAGGTGCGGATGAGCTGACTTTTCTGGATATCACCGCCACAGTCGAAGGCCGTGACACCATGCTCAAGACCGTTGAGCGCATGGCCAGCCAGATCTTTATTCCGCTGACTGTCGGTGGCGGTGTGCGTACCGTGAATGATATTCGCAACCTGCTGAATGCCGGTGCGGATAAAGTGTCGATTAACTCAGCAGCCGTATTTACCCCTGAATTTGTTCGCGAAGCTGCCGAGCACTTCGGCTCACAGTCGATTATTGTCGCCATTGATGCCAAGCAAGTGTCTGCTGTGGGTGAGCCACCACGCTGGGAAATCTTTACCCACGGTGGTCGCAAACCTACTGGTATCGATGCCGTCGAGTGGGCAATCAAGATGGAAAGCTATGGTGCCGGTGAAATCCTGCTGACCAGCATGGATCAAGACGGCATGAAGAATGGCTTTGACTTGGGCGTGACCCGTGCAGTCAGTGAAGCGGTGAATATTCCGGTGATTGCATCCGGTGGTGTGGGTAATTTGCAGCACTTAGCCGACGGTATTATTGAAGGTAAAGCGGACGCCGTATTGGCCGCGAGTATTTTCCACTTTGGTGAATACACCATTCAAGAAGCTAAAGCTTATATGGCCAGTAAAGGTATTGTGGTGCGCTAAAACGCGTTTCGCTGATCTGTAATTGGCGAACAAAAACGGCATCTGCGCTAAGCGTGCAGATGCCGTTTTTTATTGCCTTATACTGAGTCTGTAGCAATGATTAGAGAGTCTTAGGTGCCTTTAGTACGTTCATGCCTTTGAGTAAATTCATGGCCTGATTGACTTGATAGTCTTCATCTTGCAAGCGCGGCTTTTTATCTTTATCAGCTTTACTGCGCTTATCGGGACCGCCATTGCCGTTACCAAGGTGGCCAACCAGATCTGCTTCTTTAATACCTAAAGTACTGTCTTCTTGGCTGATCTTCGCACGTTCAACCACGATATCAGGAACAATACCCTGCGCCTGAATTGAACGGCCTTTAGGCGTGTAGTACAGCGCAGTGGTGAGCTTCAATGCACGGTCGTTATTCAGCGGTAATACGGTTTGTACTGAGCCTTTACCGAAGCTATCGGTACCCATCAATACGGCACGCTTATGATCTTGTAGAGCGCCTGCAACAATTTCTGAAGCTGAGGCGCTACCGCCATTGATCAGCACCACTAAAGGTACGTCGCCACTGATATTTTCAGCCGTAGCGGAAAAACGCAGTTCAGCATTGGCCAAGCGACCTTTGGTGTAGACAATTAAGCCATCACTGATAAATTGATCAGTCACTTCAACGGCCGCCTGTAAGACACCACCTGGGTTATTGCGTAGATCGAGAATCAGGCCTTGCAGTGGTTTGCCTTTATTGTCTTTCTTTAATGCGCCTAAGGCTTTAGCAACTTCGCTACCGGTATTGACTTGGAATTGACTGATGCGGATTAAACCGTAGTCATCTTCCAGTAGCTGGCCTTTAACGCTGCGGCTTTTAATGACCGCACGTTTGAGGGTGACATCAAAAGGTTTGCGACCGTCACGCACAATAGTTAAGCGAATGCTGGTGCCCGGCTTGCCGCGCATTTTTTCTACCGCTTCCATTAATGATTGGCCCTTAGTGGGTTGGTCATCAATTTTGATAATTAAATCTTGTGCTTCAAGCCCTGCAGCGGATGCTGGGGAGTCATCAATGGGCGCGATCACTTGTAGCACGCCATCTTCTAAACCCACTTCAATACCTAAGCCGCCAAACTCACCGCTGGTGCTTTCTTGTAGCTGGCGAAAATCTTCTGGGTCAAGGTAGCTGGAGTGTGGGTCGAGATTGCTGAGCATGCCTTTAATGGCGTTTTCAAACAGGGTTTTATCGTCGATGGGCTCAACATAGGCGGTTTTGATGCGCTCAAGTACTTCGGCAAAGGTGCGCAAGTCATTCAGTGGTAAGGTTTCAGTGGCCACCGTATCGGCAGGATTAGGTACCGCCAGTGTCGGTGTGCTTATCAAGCCCATGATCAGCAGCGTACTGAATACAGCTGAGGCTAAATATGTTCGAGTAAAGGGCATGGGGTAACTCCTAGAGAATTTTTGCATTCCAATTTAGCCTTGTGTACGACACCACTTGGTTGGATCAGCGGGTTGGCCTTTTTGCCGTATGGCAAAATACAGCGCCGTTTGATCACGACCGCCGGTATTACCCACGGTAGAAATAGCCTGACCCGCGCTGACTGTGTCGCCAGTCTTACTTAATAAGCTTTGGTTGTGACCATACAGGCTTAAATAGCCGTCACCGTGATCCACAATCACTAACAAGCCTGCACCACGTAACCAGTCGGCAAATACTACACGACCTGCATGGATAGCGCGCACTTGCGTACCCGCTTGTGAGCTGATTAATACACCATCCCACTTTGAGCGATTATCACCGCGCGCACTGCCAAAGTTGGCAATAATGCGACCATTCACCGGCCAAGGTAATTGGCCGCGAACTTTAGAAAACGAGCCGCCTTTATGTGTCACTGCGGTAGAAACTATAGTGCTTTTGGAGTTGGCAGTGGTGTTTTTACTTGAATTGCGTGCCAGATCTTGCTGCGCTTGGCGTTGTTGTTCAGCGATGCGTTGCTGGCGTTTGCGTTCGGCTTCTTGTGCTTCACGCGCTTGGCGCGCCAAGGTCGCTTCAATGGTGCTCAGCACTTTATTGAGTGCGACTTGATCCGCTTGACGTGATTGCAGTGATTGGTTTTCTTTACGTTGTTGTTTAGCCAGTACGGCTACTTTTTGTTGGCGCTGCTGACGTAAAGTTTTCAGTACATCTTGTTTGCTAACTAGATTTTTTTTTTGCTCTGCAAGCAGATTGTGTTGTTCAGTGATTTGGACGGATATATTGCCCAATTGGCGCAAGGTTTCATTAAAGGTTTTAATCTGCTCCTGACGCGCCTGCCCCATGTATTGATAGTAGGTCAGATTACGTGAGAATTTTTCTGGATCTTGCTGGTTGAGCAAAAGACGCAGAGGCTCGTGCTGCCCTGATTGGTAGGCAGCGCGAGCTTGGATAGCGATGAGCTTTTGTTGCTCAACGCGTGAGCTGTGGAGTTTTTTTTTCTGCTGATCGAGGACTTTAAGCTCGTCTTCAGTTTTCTTTTCCTGCTGTTTAAGTTCGTTAACTTGCTTCTCTAAGTCGCCGATTTCACTTTCGGTTTTTTTCAGGGCTTGTTCAGCGCTGGATTTTTCCTGGGCGATTTTGCTGAGTTGTTTTTTCAGTTCAGCAATGTCTTTAGCAGCTTGGGCAATTTGTTGCTTAGTTTGCACGCGTTGATCGTTCGCCACGGCAACAGTGAATGCACAACTGAGTAGGATAAATAAAAATGTGCGGAGCATGGCAGAGATTAACCTGAGGAGTACAAAGTAGTGATTATGCCTAAAAATAGCGCAGCGAGCAGCATAGATGATGCAACAACTGATATTTGCGTGGCGCGTTGACAGCCACCACGTAAATCCTTGGGCTATGACTTGAGCTCAACTATGCTGCGGCCGGTCATTTGCTCAGGAATCGGTAAGCCCATTAAGGTCAGCATGGTCGGAGCAACATCAGCCAGTACACCATCATTACGCATAGTAGCAGGGCGTTTGCCAACATAGATAAAGGGCACAGGCTCACAGGTATGCGCGGTATGGGCTTGGCCAGTGCATTCATCTTCCATTTGCTCAACGTTACCGTGGTCGGCAGTGATCAGCGCTTCGCCGCCAACTTTATCTAAAGCGGTGACAATGCGGTCAACACAGTGATCAAGGCACTCAACTGCAGCGACTGCTGCGTCAAACACACCGGTGTGACCAACCATATCGCCGTTAGCGTAGTTAACTATTATCACATCGTATTTTTGCTGCTCAATGGCTTCGACAATACGATCGGTGACTTCAGGCGCGCTCATTTCTGGCTGCAAATCATAAGTTGCCACGTTGGGTGACGGAATTAAAATACGCTCTTCACCGACAAACGGCTGCTCGCGGCCACCGGAAAAGAAGAAGGTGACGTGGGCGTATTTTTCAGTTTCGGCAATGCGCAGCTGGGTTTTGCCTTGGTTGGCTAAGTATTCACCGAGCACATTGACCAATGGTGTGGGTGCAAAAGCGCTGGGTGCGGGTAAATCAGCAGCGTATTGGGTGAGCATGACAAATTGGCTGAGCTGAGGTAAGCGCTCACGTGCAAAACCTGAAAAATCTGCATCGAGGAATACATGGCTGAGCTCACGGGCACGGTCGGCACGGAAGTTCATAAAGATTACGCTGTCGCCATCTTCCATCGGCACGGGCTCACCAATGCGGGTGGCTTTAACAAATTCATCTGATTCGTCGCGCGCATAAGATTCAGCCAAGGCTGCGCTTGCAGTGTCGGCATGGTGAATACCCTGACCATCGGCGAGTAACTTCCACGCTTGCTCAACACGATCCCAACGATTGTCACGATCCATGGCGTAGTAACGACCAATCAGGCTAGCAATACGGCCTTTGCCAATCTTGGCGCAGGCCGTTTCAATCGCTGCAATGGAAGGCTGGGCACTGCGTGGTGGCGTATCACGACCATCGAGGAAAGCATGCAGGTAAATTTTCTCAGCACCACGCTGGGCGGCCAGTTCAATCATGGCGATCAGATGGTCTTGATGGCTGTGGACGCCGCCCTCAGACAGTAAGCCCAGAATATGGACTGCTTTACCTTTTTCAACCGCTTGATCGACGGCGCTGGTCAGTGCCGGATTGGTAAAAAAGTCACCGTCTTGAATCGCTTTAGTAATGCGCGTGAAATCTTGATACACCACGCGGCCGGCACCGAGGTTCATATGGCCGACTTCCGAGTTACCCATTTGCCCGTCGGGTAAACCCACATCCATACCGCTGCCAGAAATCAGTGTATTGGCATGTTGGGCGCGTAAACGGTCATATACAGGGGTGTTGGCACTATAAATGGCGTTGTAGTCAGGGCTGTCGCTATGACCAAAACCATCCAAAATCACAAGAACTAAAGGCTTAGGCGTGGTATGCATAAGAATAAACTCGCAAGTAAATAACAAAATATAAGCTAAGTTTAGCTGGATGTGCTCGGCGCGTCATTGTTAGTGGTTCAGAGAATGCGCAGGTCTGTGTATACTTTGCGGATACTAACGCTTTGAGTGCTCACTATGATTGCCGATACACTTGCTAAATTCCTTGAATTTATGACTGCGCACTATGTGCTCAGTGGAACATTTCTTATTTTGGTTGTATTGCTGGTGATGCAGCAATCGCGCAATGCTGGACGTAATCTAAGCACGCGTGAGTTAACCGCGATGGTCAATCGTGATGAAGCCTTTATCCTTGATATTCGTCCGAAAAAAGACTTTATTACCGGTCATATTGTCGGCTCAGTGAATATTAGCAATGATCAGCTAGCAACCCGTATGGGTGAGCTGCAAAAGCATAAAGATAAAACTATTATCGTCGTATGTGCTTCTGGCGTTAATGCTGGCGGTGCATGCTCTGAACTCAAAAAAGCAGGCTTTACTGCGGCACGTCTGTCCGGTGGTATTACCGGTTGGCGCAGTGAAAACCTGCCAGTGGTGAAATAAAATGGCTAAAGTAATTATTTATTCCAGCGACTGGTGCCCCTTTTGTACTCGCGCAAAGACTTTGCTGAGCAATAAGGGTGTGAAGTTCGAAGAGATCCGTGTGGATGGTAAAGCTGATGTACGTGCGAAAATGGCTGAAAAAGCCGGACGTACATCGGTGCCGCAAATTTGGATTGATGAACTGCACGTAGGCGGTTGTGATGAGCTGTTTGCATTGGAGCGTGGCGGTAAGCTTGACGCTTTATTAGCCTAATACATACTGGAGTATCAGTGCGTGTGGCACACGATGCGCTGCGCACTGACATAGACTCAATACATATTAACAATGAAGGGATATTAGATAGATGACTGAGCACAATAACAACGCAGCCGCTGCACAAGAGCCTACTTCACAGTTTTCTTTACAGCGTATTTATGTCAAAGATTTATCCTTTGAAGCACCAAAAAGCCCTGAAGTGTTCCGCGAAGAGTGGAATCCAAATATTGAATTGGATCTCAACACCCGTCAGCGTGCTCTTGAAGGTGACTTTCATGAAGTCGTACTGACGATCACCGTAACGGTTAAAACTGGTGAAGAAGTCGCCTTTATTGCAGAAGTACAGCAAGCCGGTATTTTCTTAGTACAAGGTTTAGATGATGCTTCACAAGGTCATGCATTGGGTGCGTTCTGCCCAAGTATCCTGTTCCCTTATGCGCGTGAAACCCTCGACAGCTTAGTGGTACGTGGCTCTTTCCCTGCCTTGATGTTAGCGCCTGTTAACTTCGACGCTCTGTATGCACAAGAGTTACAGCGCATGCAGTCTGGTGCAGAAGTTCAAGCTTAAGTTTCAGTCTGCTGATTATGCTTGTGTTGCCTAAGTTCAGCTTGAGCTTAGGCAGCGCGCAAGCACGTTATGGTTACCTAGGGAGTAAGTCATGAGTAAAGTGAGTGTGTTGGTGGTTGATGATGCATTGTTTATTCGCGACTTATTGAAGAAGAGTTTGCGCGCTTACTTCCCAGGTATTCAGATTGAAGAAGCTGTGAATGGCCTTAAAGCCAAGCAGATTCTAAGCAATCAAAGTTTTGATTTGATTTTATGTGACTGGGAAATGCCAGAAATGAGCGGCTTAGAGCTGCTTGAATGGTTTCGCCAGCAGCCACAGTTTAAAACGGTGCCGTTTATTATGGTGACCAGTCGTGGCGATAAAGAAAATGTCGTACAGGCAATTCAAGCCGGTGTGACGGATTATGTGGGTAAGCCCTTCACCCAAGAACAACTCACCAGCAAAGTCACTAAAGCGTTAACTCGTAGTGGGCGTTTAGCGGCACTGGCCGCTTCGGCACCGGTGAAAACGCTGAGTACGGGCGTGAGTAATGATTCTTTATCTGTATTGACAGGTCAAAAGCCAGCAGCTCCTGCAGCCCAGCCTGCTATGCAACAGCCTG
>JAAZCO010000014.1 GCA_012513235.1 Gammaproteobacteria bacterium | reverse complement strand
TATTATTGAAGGTGTTGAAGGTGTGCAGGGCGTGCATATGTTACGCAGCCGTCGTATGGGTGGCAGCTACTTGATTGATGTGCATATTGAAGTTGATGAGCGTTTAAGTGTCTCTGAAGGGCATAAAATTGCTGAGTATGTACGCTTAAAGTTGATTGAGTCAGACAAAGATATCAGTAATGCACTGGTGCATATTGACCCTGAAGATGACTCCTTAGCGTTACTTTGTGAAGGCTTGCCGTTACGCCGAGAGGTGCTGACAGATTTGCGTCGTGTATGGCAAGGCGAAGTGGATGCGGCTGAATGTGGACAAGTCACGCTGCATTATCTCAGTGGTCAAGTGCACGTGGATTTAGTGCGCTCGCTGGATGTGGTAGCTGAAGATGCCAGCAACCTCTGTGTGCGTTTGCAGCAAAAAGCCCGAACCTTGGATTATGTGGGTCAGGTGCGGGTGTTTTATCAATTACCTAAGCCCAGTTAATGCAACTCTGACTCAGCGTCAGTACTGAATGTGCTGGCGCGTTGTTGATTCTTGCTCTAACAGTTCTTACGCCAAAATTATTACTTCAGCGATTCTTAACTCATCGAAAAGAGACTGTATGCCGCACGCTTTAAGCAAACAGATACCCACCCGCTTTGGCGGTATGATGATCATCGCTGGCACCGCCATAGGTGCTGGCATGCTGGCCAATCCTACAGCCACTTCAGGCGTATGGTTTAGCGGCTCAGTGCTTGTGTTGCTCTATGTTTGGCTGTGTATGTATCTGTCGGGCTTGATGCTACTCGAAGCCACCTTGCACTTTCCTAAGGGTGCAAGCTTTCATACTGTAGTGCGCAGCTTGTTGGGGCCAATTTGGAGTCTGGTGACTGGGTTGGCAGTGACTTTTGTGCTCTATTCGCTGACCTATGCCTATATTTTTGTCGGTGGCGGCCTAACGCAAAACAGCTTAAGCCAGTTCAGTCTGTGGTTCACTGAGCAGCCGCTATCCGTCTCGCGCGAAGCAGCATCGGTGCTGTTTTTAATGGTGCTGGCAACCTGCGTGTGGATCTCGACCAAGTTGGTGGATCGTTTTGCCACGGTCTTGATCAGCGGCATGCTGGTCAGCTTCTTTTTGTCGACCGGTTCGTTATTGCACAGCGTCACACCGGCGGTGTTGCTCGACAGTGCGGCTGACGCGGATACCACCTACTGGTGTTACGCTTGGGCGGCATTGCCAGTGTGTTTAGCCTCCTTTGGCTTTCACGGTAATGTGCCCAGCTTGGTCAGTTACTACAATAAACAGCCCAAACCTGTGGCGCGCAGTATTTTGTGGGGCTCGTTATTGGCGCTGGCCATTTACTTATTATGGCAACTGGCGGTGCAGGGCAACTTGCCGCGCAGTGAGTTTGCGCCAGTGATTGCTGCCGATGGTGATGTCAGTGCGTTGCTTGCGGCCCTTAATCGTTATGTCACTACTGATGCGGTGGCGCGCTTTTTAAATGCCTTTGCCTTTATGGCGATTGCCAGCTCGTTTTTAGGTGTAACCTTAGGTTTGTTTGACTATTTACGCGACTTGTTTGGCTGGACTGATACGCCGCGCGGGCGTTTAAAAACCGCAGCGGTGACTTTTTTACCGCCCCTCATTGCTTGTTTGCTGTTTCCAACGGGCTTTGTCAAAGTGATGGGCTATGTCGGTTTAATGGCGGCGATTTGGGCAGCCTTGATTCCAGCGTTGTTAGTGCGTGCGGCACGCCAGCGTTATCGCCATAGCAGCTATCAAGTAGCGGGTGGCAATGCTGCGATTGCCTTTGTGGTGGTGTTTGCGTTGTTGGTGTTTGCGGTACAGATGATTTTACTGCTGGACTGGCTGCCCGTGTTTCAGGGCTAAGCCAGTTGTATGCGGCAGTGGATTACTTCGGGCAGTTTTTGGCTTTACGGTAACCGGCAGCGTGTGCGTCGGCTTCATTCGCGAAGTGAATGATGTTATTGGCTTTCATGGTGCTGTAGTTTGGGCAGCCTGGCACATGGTAGATCTGCTCTTTACTGTTGCGATTGCCGCGTACGGTATTGGCACCCGCTTTGACTGTCTTCGGCGGCGTCGTGTTAACAGGTTGTGCTGCGGGTTGACCGACAACACCTGCGCCACTGTTGCGGTGTCCTAGCTGCCAAGTGCTGCTACCGGTCACAAAGCCATTGCTGTGGCCCATGATCTTAGCAATACGGCGGTCACGCTCACGCTCCCACGCGCTGACGGGAAACTGCTTGTTCCACGCCATCAATAAGCGTTGCTGTTGCTCGCTCATACTCAAGTTATAGCGGTCATGCATATAAAACATAATACGTGCCGCCATACCTTTAGCGGCATCACGAGGCTCAAAGGTGCGGCTTTTAAAGTCAACCTTGCTCTGGCACTGACCGTGTTGTAAAGGCGTGCTGGGTAAGGCGCCGAAACGAAAGTTGGAGCGGTCTGCGTTGAGCTCGCCAATCGCCACAGTGATATTGTGCAGGTTAGCTTCCATCGCACTAAACACAGGGTCAACCTTGTTGCAGTTGGTGCGTCCACCGTTCTGCCAGCATTGGCGTTGTTGACCTAGCCAACTGGCCGGTACTACATGTTCAATTTCTGTGCGCACGCCGCGTGAAGGGATAGCGCGGATCTTATAGCCGCAACCTTCAGGTTGAACGCGACCTCCGGTTTTACCGACCCACTGCCAATCACAACCACAATAAAAAGTGCCTAAAGCACCGTTATGGTTTTGATCAAAATAGATGTCTTCTTTCAATAAAACCTTAGCCTGAGCAAAGGTTTTGGGAGCGTCGGCAAAAGCCAACGAAGTGAACAGCGTAGCAATTGACAACGCAAGAGCGGTCAATGCGGAGCGAGTGCAACGTAAAAGCACGGTGGTATCCTTAAGGCAGTGCAAAGCAACGGTGTCTTTAGCGGTATGAATGCTCTAGGTGTCGTTGGCGCAGGCTCTGAAAAACTGCGGCGCAGTTTAAATAAAGGCGCTGATGATATAGGCAGTTCAGCGTAAATTAAAAGAGCTTAATAGCTATTTAATAATAGTTGTTTAGTATACTTAAAATCAGCGTGGTTTTTCTGCAGTCGCGCCGTGTGTGTATGACCATGGCAAGAGTGTGCTCGAATGGCTGCCATATTCAATTTGACAGGCTGCGGCTCAAACTAGAACACTGATTGACGCTGTGCTTTAAACTGATTTGCAATACTTTTAGGCTCACCCTTTACATTACCCCCCAACTGTTCAAGGCATACATTATGCGCACCATGTGGAATAAGTTTTCTTTGCGTTTACGTTTGTTCTTCTCATTTGGTGTGCTGTTAGCACTGATGATTAGCTTATCTTTAGTACTGCAATCAACCTTTTATGCGCAGAGTCGCGTAGAGCGTTTGCTTGAGCAAGATATGCCTGCGCAGTTAGAGCAGTTAGCTGCAGAGGTTAAATTTAAGCTGGCGCCGAGTATTAAAGCGGCGCAAAGCTTGGCCACCAATGCTTATATCGGCCAATGGGTGCAAGAGAGGATGCCTGATTCAGGACTGCCTTTATTGCGTGAGCAAATGGCGGTGATTTATGAGCAAACAGATGCTGACGCTGTATTTTTGGTCACCAATGATGGCGAGCGCATTGTTTATCATAACTATCAGCAGCAAGGTGCTAAGCAGCGTCCTATTGTGTCTGTTGCTGACCAGGATGCTTGGTACTTTAATTTTGCTAACAGCAGCGTGCCTTATGCGATTGAGCAAATTAACAATGACTTTAGCGCCAACACCTCAAAAACCTTTGTCATTCATCGTGGCACCATCAGCACAGCCTCAGGGTATCCCTTGCGTGTGGCGGGTGTGGGCTTAAATATGGATAACTTAGCTGAAGTTGTTAATGCGTACCGCTTTCGTAAGAACGGACGCGCCTCTTTAGTGAGTCAGCAAGCCAATGTGCAAGTGAGCACAGCGGAGTCCTTTGTTCGCAGCTTAAACGCAACGCCTGCTTTGCAGGCTTTGTTAAATCAAGATCAAGCCACTATTAAAGAAGTTGAATATAACGATCGCAAATTGGTTGTCGGTACGATGTGGATCGCTGACTTGCAGAGCTATATTGTTATTGAAGTGCCGCGCAGTGACTTTATTGCACCCATCAAAGCACAGCTGTATCAGTCATTAATGATTGGCCTGTTATTATTGGTGGTGAGCTTGTTGCTGGTGTATCCATTATCGGTTTCTCTGACTCGCCCGCTGGCACTTTTTCAGCGGCAGTTAGTGGCTATTACGCGCACTTTGGATTTATCAAAACGCTTAGAAACTACAGACCAAGCTGAGTTTGGTGAGTTGGCCGCGCAAACCAATAGTTTATTAGAGCGCTTATCTTTTGCGATCAATGGTGTGCAGCGCAGCTCCAATCAGTTAACTGATACCGCGCATAACTTAGCCTACACTGCGGGCTTGGTCAGC
>JAAZCO010000013.1 GCA_012513235.1 Gammaproteobacteria bacterium | reverse complement strand
CTTAGAAGCACAAAAACGTCTGCAAGTCCCCTTAATGGCAGCCATGCTGGCCGGCGTGATTGCTGCAGCGGCTGGCGGTGGTGATTTAGGAATGGCCGCTATTGCCTCAACTCAGGCCGCAGCCATTCAAGAACAGCGACGCTTCTCTAGGCAAAACGAGCAAGAAGCCGACCGCATTGGCATCTTAAATTTATCTAAAGCGGGCTTTGATCCACGCGCCATGCCCAGTATGTTTGAGCGCCTGATACGCCAATACCGTTACGACCGTATGCCCCCAGAATTTTTGTTAACTCACCCTGTGTCAGAGTCACGTATTGCCGATACCCGCAACCGCGCCGAGCAATATGATGGCAAAGGCATTGTCGACAGTCTCTATTACCAACTGATCCGCGCACGTGTACAACTGACCTTTGAAGACACGCCAGGCTTAGCTCTGAAGCGTTTTCGCAGCATGCTCACCGATGACCCCAGCCTTGATGCTGCGCGCTATGGTTTAGTTTTAGCATTAATTCGCAGCAGTAAGCTTGATGAAGCGCAGAGCAACTTAGATGTCTTATTAAATAAAGTGCCCAATAGCATTATTTATAACTTAGCTGCGATTGATATCAATCTCAGCCGCAGTCAGTTTGCCCAAGCCAATAAACGCGTCGATGCATTACTGCAGCGCAACCCCAATAATTTCCCGTTACGCAGCGCTAAATATGAAATACAACTCAAGCAAAAAGATATTGCTGGAGCTGAAAAAACCATCAATCAGATCCTTAAACAGCGCCCTAACGATCCAGATATTTGGTTTGAAGTGGCTGAAGTACGTGGCTTAGCCAATGATATTATTGGCTTGCATGAAGCCCGCGCTGAGTTTTTCTCGCGCGTGGGTGATTACACTCAGGCCATTGAGCAGCTCGATTACGCGAAGAAACGCGCGAACAACAACTTTCCACGCGCGGCACGTATTGATGCGCGCCAGCAAGTGCTGATCAAGGAAGAACAAGCCATTAAGAAGATGCTCAACTAGTCTTGTATAGGCGCTCTAGGCTGCAGCTCAGTGACCGAGACCTCAACTAGCATTGATTCAGGAGTGTATTGTGCAAACAGCGATTGACTGAGCAATACAGCAGCAGAAAAGTCAGCGCCATGCTGGTCACTTAAATACTCAGGATCGTAACGCTGCAGGCAGCCCTCACCTAGCATAGGTAAAGGCTGCGCAGTCGCGTGCTGCAGTGGCTGTAATTCGTCATCATCATGCATAAAGCACCAGAGGCATGCAGTCCTATCAAGTTAGAGCCTTAGTCAAAGACTACGGTTTTATTATCATGAATCATGACACGATCCTGCAGGTGATAACGCAGGCCGCGTGCCAGCGCCATTTTCTCAACATCTTTACCGTTACGTACCATATCTTCCACGCTGTCACGATGACTGACACGCACCACGTCTTGTTCGATAATTGGCCCAGCATCTAAATCTTCAGTGACATAGTGACAGGTGGCACCAATCAGCTTTACGCCACGCAATGCAGCCTGATGATAAGGCTTAGCACCGATAAAAGAAGGCAAGAAACTGTGGTGAATATTAATCACTCGACCATGATACTTCTCACATAAATCCGGCGGCAAAATTTGCATATAACGCGCCAGTACCACGCAGTCTGCGGCATGCTCATCGATCAAGCGACTGACTTCAGCAAAGGCCACCTCTTTGTTCTTCGGGTCAACTGGCACATGGTAAAAAGGAATACCGTGCCATTCAACCATACTGCGCAAGTCATCATGGTTAGCAATCACACAAGGAATTTCACAATCCAATTCATTACGATGCCAGCGATGCAGTAAATCTGCCAAACAATGCGACTCGCGACTGGCCATCAATACAACACGCTTTTTGACGTCAGAGTCATTTACACTCCAGGTCATTGAGAACTCGTTAGCAATCGGCGTAAATGCCTGTTTAAAACCTTCTAAATCAAAAGGTAATGATTCTGCGCGAATTTCATGACGCATAAAGAACCAACCACTGTGCACATCAGAGTGATGGCTCGCCTGATGAATCCAACCATTATATGTTGCAAGAAAGTTACTGACTTTAGCAACAATACCGACTCGGTCTGGACAAGCAATAATAAGGCGAAACGTGCGCATGCAAAACCTCACAAACAAAGAATTTTTATTAATAACAATCTATGAGCCATATTCTACCGCCATGTGGCAGCTGAGTCAGCAAACAATCCCACGGCACCAGACTAAACCAGTCTCAACCCGATCCTCATCGCCAATCATTTCCCACTGCATTCAAGCTCTGCAGGTTAGGTAATCATCATTTATATAAAAGAACATAAGTCCTGCGACGTTAAATACAAACTTCATAAGTACGAACCGAGCCAAGTAAAAAATTAAAAACTAATCTTTATTGAACTTTCCCACAACACTAAAACTTAACATCCATTTACAATTGATATTCTTTACATAATCGATGCATAGGTTTATGATCTGTAGTTATTAAGGGATCACAAATATAGTGTCTAGCTATTTTTGTGCAGACTGGAGTTTTATAGAGTTTCACTGGCTTACTAGTGACTACGGACGCGCTCAACAATCCTTAATTTATAAATAAACACTCACTAATAGGATTTTCCAAATGTCATTGATTAATGAATTTCGCGAAACTAAAGAACGCATTAAAGAACTTGAAAATCGCTTAGCTAGCCTGTCACAAGACAGCAAACTAAAAAAAGAACTTGAGTTTGAAGAAAAGCTACGCGCTTTAATGGCTGAATATAATAAGTCTTTACGCGATATCACTGTCATTATTGATCCACAGTCAACACGTGACAGCGCTAACAAAGTGACTCGTACACGCAGCCCTCGTAAAACCAAACGTTACAACAACCCACACAACGGCGAAGTGATTGAAACTAAAGGTGGCAATCACAAAACTCTAAAAGAGTGGAAAGCTAAATGGGGTGGTGACACTGTAGAATCTTGGGTTACTTTGCTTGACTGATATTGAGCTTTAAATCATTAAGTGCGTAATAGCACAATGACATCAACGCCTTACTCTAAGTAGGGCGTTTTTGTATCACTTGAAAAAATCAGCCCAACTCTTAACTAAAGCTTAAAGTTTTGTTGAACTTTTTGCACATGCTCATACCATGCCTGTACCGCAGGAAGTGCTTGTTGCTCTGCAGTTAACTGCGCATAAGCAACCAAGTAGTCGGCAAGCAGTAATGGCGCTCCAGGCTGCTCACCACTTAATCGTTCACGACAAAACTGCTGCCATTGCACCCGTTCTTCTTCACTTAAAGTATCGGGGTAATTACGTGCACGATAACGAAAGAGTAAAGGTGCTAAACGCATATCATCAAAGGGCCAACGCTCGGGCTGTAAGTTGCCAGGCTCAGCACGTCGTACTTGTTCACACAACTTGCGATCTCGCGGACCTAAAAAGCTGCCATACAACTGCTGCTCTGGATCTTGCTCGGCAAACTCACGCTCCTCCTTATAGATGCTCGCCAGCTTATCGTGCCACTGCGCTTGCGTGTCTTTAAGCAACTGTGCGTTAGCCTGCCAAAGCTGATGATCAAAATTTAAGCGCTGAGTATCTTCATCACGCAAAACTGCCATCGGCGCAATAACCGGGCTTTTATTAATATGAATTAACTTTAACGGCACCGCGAGCTCACCTTCAGCCAGCTCATCATGGCGAGTATACAAACGCGCCTTGAGCGCCTGCGCATCCAGTTCTAATAATGGCGAAACATCGGCATGCAAATCACAAACAATCAAGGCATTGCGGTTAGTCGGATGCCAAGCCAAAGGTAAAACTGGCGCTAAGCAATGGCGCTCAACGCCAAACATACCCGACACATGCAACATAGGCTGCAACAAACGAATACGCTCTTGCACCGCGTTTTTACGTCGCAAACCATATAAGTAGTTAAACAACTTAGGCTGACGCTCACGCAATAAACGCGCTACAGCAATGGTTGCACGCACATCAGCTAAAGCATCATGCGCTTGACCATGAGCAATGTGATTGGCTGCAGTAAAGCTCTCCAGTTTAAAGCTGACCCGCCCATCATGCTCAGGCCACTGAATACCTTCAGGACGCAACGCCCAGGTACAACGCAACACATCGATTAAATCCCAGCGACTGTTACCACCTTGCCATTCACGCGCATAAGGGTCGTAAAAATTACGATACAAAGTGGCACGGGTCATTTCATCATCAAAACGTAGATTATTGAAACCCGCAGTACAGGTCTGCGGCTGGATCATCTGCTGATGCAACTTATCAATAAACTCAACTTCAAATAGCCCTTGCTGCTCAAGCACGTCAGGACCAATGCCTGTGACCAGCGTTGCCATGGGATGTGGCAAAATATCATCTGCTAATTTACAAAAAATATTGAGCGGCTCACCCACCTCTTCCAGCTCAGCATTGGTGCGAATACCAGCAACTTGCATAGGCCGATCACTGTGCGGCTGGATCCCTGTGGTTTCAAAGTCATACCAAAAAATACTCTCTGTCATTGTGTAAACTCCTCAACTACAGCGCCATAACTCAATAATGTTCTACACTCCATCGATGCAAACACCTCAGTTTGTGCAGCATCAATGGTATAAAGATTGCTCGTATCATCGGGCGCACAGGATACACAGCGCACAACACAGCTGCACCTTTAAGCTCGATGGGTATTCACTATAGACTCTCAATCTAAACATGCACGGCAGCTGCGCTATTCGCCCCGCACTCGAAATACGGGGATGGATAGCACACAACTGATAAGGCTAACGAACATCTCATCGATGTATATTTCAACTGTATGGACTGTAACTGGCTTATTTTGATCAATTTTTTTTACCGATGCCTGAGCATTGCCCTGTGTTTGTGCCTGACGACTCATGCCCTGGCAGCCACGCCACAGCAAACAGTTTTAAACAACAGAGCGCAGACTCAATTACCAGCGGATGCACCGCGCCTGCTTAAACAAATGCTCAACAGTGAGCAAGCACAGCACAGCATCAACGTTATTTTAGCTGAACAGGGCAACGCACCAAAACACGACCACTCACTGCTAAGCGCAGCGCAGAGTATGGCTGCTTTTTTACAGGTGCAAGAAATTAACGCAGTGATACGCCAAGATATCAGCCAACTCGCCACACCCAGCAATGGCCTGCACACCTTAGTGTTACTCAGCGAAGATTCAGATTTTATTACCCAACATCAACAAGAACTACTGACATGGGTCCGCGCCGGCGGGCATTTGATCGTCTCGGCGGCGAGTCAACAGCACAACGGGCCTGCATCTTCTTTATTAGAGGTCTTAAATATCAGTCGACAACCGGCAACTGCACATCATGCCCAAGATAACAGCGCAACAACGCCAATTCCGCTTTCAGCACCGGCAGACATGCCATCCCTGACACGCTTATATTTAGAAAACGAGCAATCACCTGCTTACTTAGCATTCAGCAACCACTACCACTTAGAAGATCATGACAACCGTGCACATGCTTGGGCTAACAGTGACAAGGGCACTCATCTACTGCAGTTACTCCACGGTGCGGGGCTCATCACCTTACTGAGCGATCTACAACTGTGGCACACGCCAGAAATAAGCCAATATGATCATGCTTGGTTACTCTGGTATTTAAGCCAAGACACTGAAGTCACGCTACTCACACCCCCAACAAGCCTCATACAGCAGAGTACTGGCTGGCCAAAACACACCGCACTCTACAGCTTACTGGTACTGCTACTACTGGGTGCAGCCGAATACTTCAGACGACGCGTTACAGCATCGCGCACACCGCACTTGAGCACTCATGCGTTAAGCAAAGCGCAGGTGCAGGCGCTAAAAAAACTCAGCTCCAGTGGACAGCGCAATCTGATACTGACATTACAAAAAGAGATTCAACAACGCGCACAGCAATACGAGCCAGTATTTGCTGATGCGCTGGTCGCTGAGCAGTGGCACCTGTTAGCTCAACTCAGCGCTTTACCACTCAGCTTTATCGCTCGCTGCATGCAGCCGCCCACCGCAGAAACCCTGCGCATCCAAGCGCTGGCACAACAGATTGCCCATTTGCGCCAGCTTATTAACGCCCTGCAACGCCATACCTAAGGGTAGATCTGTTGCACTGCGAGCAATACACTGAATAAAAACAGGTTGATACTCCATCAGATCAATTTTAACCCCACACTAAGCAGCTATACTCTTAACATCAGTCAGCCTAAAACCTATTTGCAACACTGTGCTATCGTGCTTAGGTATTGCGGTATATCTTGTTCACTAAGGAGTTTTACCATGAATTTGCAGCAACTTTTAGTGGTCATTGACCCAACATCAAAAGATTCCCAACCCTCACTCGAGCGTGCTAGATGGATTGCTAACCGCTCAAAATCAGCCATTGAACTGCTGCTATGTGAATACAATTCAGCACTGGAAGGCGGCTATTTTTTTGATG
>JAAZCO010000012.1 GCA_012513235.1 Gammaproteobacteria bacterium | reverse complement strand
TATTATTGAAGGTGTTGAAGGTGTGCAGGGCGTGCATATGTTACGCAGCCGTCGTATGGGTGGCAGCTACTTGATTGATGTGCATATTGAAGTTGATGAGCGTTTAAGTGTCTCTGAAGGGCATAAAATTGCTGAGTATGTGCGCTTAAAGTTGATTGAGTCGGATAAAGATATCAGTAATGCCTTGGTGCATATTGACCCGGAGGATGATTCTTTGGCTTTGCTCTGTGAAGGTTTACCATTACGCCGTGAAGTACTGGCTGATTTACGTCAAGTCTGGCAAGGCGAGGTAGACGCGGCTGAATGTGGGCAGGTCACGCTGCATTATCTTAGCGGTCAAGTGCATGTGGATTTAGTGCGCTCGCTGGATGCGGCAGCTGAAGATGCCAGCAACCTCTGTGTGCGTTTGCAGCAACAAGCCCAAGCCTTGGATTATGTGGGGCAGGTGCGCGTGTTTTATCAATTGTCTAAGCCCAGTTAATGCAGTTCTAACTCCGCGTCAGCATTGAATATGCTGGCGCATTGTTGATTCTTGTTCTAACAGTTTTTGCGCCAAAATTATCACTTCAGCGATTCTTAACTCATCGAAAAGAGACGGTATGCCGCACGCTTTACGCAAACAGATACCCACCCGCTTTGGCGGCATGATGATCATTGCTGGCACCGCGATTGGTGCGGGCATGCTAGCCAACCCTACAGCGACCTCAGGCGTATGGTTTAGTGGTTCAGTGTTGGTGTTGCTCTATGTTTGGCTGTGTATGTATCTGTCGGGCTTAATGCTACTCGAAGCCACCTTGCACTTTCCTAAGGGTGCCAGCTTTCATACTGTCGTGCGCAGCTTGTTGGGGCCGACTTGGAGTCTGGTGACTGGGATAGCGGTGACCTTTGTGCTCTATTCGCTGACCTATGCCTATATTTTTGTCGGTGGTGGGCTCACGCAAAATAGCATCAGTCAGATCAGTCTGTGGTTCACTGAACAGCCGCTATCTGTCTCACGCGAAGCCGCATCAGTGCTGTTTTTAACTGTGCTGGCAACCTGCGTGTGGATATCGACCAAGGTGGTGGACCGTTTTGCCACGGTCTTGATCAGCGGCATGCTGGTTAGCTTCTTTTTGTCGACCGGTTCGTTATTGAACAGCATCACGCCGGCGGTGTTGCTCGACAGTGCGGCTGAGGCGGATACCACCTACTGGCGTTACGCTTGGGCGGCATTGCCAGTGTGTTTAGCCTCCTTTGGCTTTCACGGTAATGTGCCCAGCTTGGTCAGTTACTACAATAAACAACCCAAGCCCGTGGCGCGCAGTATTTTGTGGGGCTCGTTATTGGCGCTGGCCATTTACTTATTATGGCAACTGGCGGTGCAGGGCAACTTGCCGCGCAGTGAGTTTTCTCCAGTGATTGCTGCCGGTGGTGATGTCAGTGCGTTGCTTGCGGCCCTTAATCGTTATGTCACTACTGATGCGGTGGCACGCTTTTTAAATGCTTTTGCCTTTATGGCGATTGCCAGCTCGTTTTTAGGCGTGACCTTAGGTTTGTTTGACTATTTGCGTGACTTGTTTGGTTGGGCTGATACGCCGCGTGGGCGTTTAAAAACCGCAGCTATGACTTTTTTACCGCCCCTCATTGCTTGTTTACTGTTGCCAACGGGTTTTGTCAAAGTGATGGGCTATGTCGGTTTGATGGCGGCGATTTGGGCGGCGCTGATTCCAGCATTGTTGGTACGTGCAGCGCGCCAGCGTTATCGCCACAGCAGCTATCAAGTAGCGGGTGGTAATGCTGCGATTGCCTTTGTGGTGGTGTTTGCCTTGTTGGTGTTTGCAGTGCAGATGATTTTACTGATGGACTGGCTGCCCGTGTTTCAGGGCTAAGCCAGTCGTATGCGGCAGTGGGTTACTTCGGGCAGTTTTTGGCTTTACGGTAACCGGCAGCTTGTGCATCGGCTTCATTAGCAAAGTGCATGATGTTGTTGGCTTTCATGGTGTTGTAGTTGGGGCAACCTGGCACATGGTAAATCTGCTCTTTACTGTTGCGATTGCCGCGTACGGTATTGGCACCCGCTTTGACTGTTTTCGGCGTCGTCGTTTTAACAGGCTGTGCTGCGGGTTGACCGACAACACCTGCGCCACTGTTGCGGTGTCCTAACTGCCAAGTGCTGCTGCCGGTCACAAAGCCATTGCTGTGGCCCATGATCTTAGCAATCCGGCGGTCACGTTCACGCTCCCAACTGCTGACCGGGAACTGCTTGTTCCACGCCATCAATAAGCGTTGCTGTTGCTCGCTCATGCTTAAGTTATAACGATCATGCATATAAAACATAATACGTGCAGCCATGCCTTTGGCGGCATCACGTGGCTCAAAGGTGCGGCTTTTAAAATCGACTTTGCTTTGGCACTGACCGTGTTGTAAAGGTGTGCTGGGCAAAGCACCGAAACGAAAATTTGAGCGGTCTGCGTTGAGCTCGCCAATCGCTACAGTGATATTGTGCAGGTTAGCTTCCATCGCACTAAACACAGGGTCAACCTTGTTGCAGTTGGTGCGTCCACCGTTCTGCCAGCATTGACGTTGTTGACCTAGCCAGCTGGCGGGTACTACGTGTTCAATTTCTGTGCGTGCGCCGCGTGAAGGGATAGCACGTATCTGATAGCCGCAACCTTCCGGTTGAATGCGACCTCCGGTTTTTCCGACCCATTCCCAATCACAACCACAATAAAAAGTGCCTAAAGCACCGTTATAGTTTTGATCAAAATAGATGTCTTTTTTCAATAAAACCTTAGCTTGAGCAAAGGTTTTGGGAGCGTCGGCAAAGGCCAACGAAGTGAACAGCGTAGCAATTGACAACGCAAAAGCGGTCAATACAGAGCGAGTGCAACTTAAAAGCACGGTGGTATCCTTAAGGCAGTGCAAAGCAACGGTGTCTTTAGCGGTATGAATGCTCTAGATGTCGTTGGCACAGGTTATGAAAAACTGCGGCGCAGTTTAAATAAAGGCGCTGATGATATAGGCAGTTCAGCGTAAATTAACAGAGCTTAATAGCTATTTAATAATAGTTGTTTAGTATACTTAAAATCAGTGTGGTTTTTCTGCAGACAAGCTGTGTGTATGACCATGGCAGGAGTGTGCTTGAATGGCTGCCCTGTTGAATTTGGCACGCTGTGCCTCAAGCTAGGACACTGATTAAAGCTTTGCTTTAAACTGATTTGCAATACTTTTAGGCTCACCCTTTACATTACCCTCAACTGTTCAAGGCATACATTATGCGCACCATGTGGAATAAGTTTTCTTTGCGTTTACGTTTGTTCTTCTCATTTGGTGTGCTGTTAGCACTGATGATTAGCTTATCTTTAGTACTGCAATCAACCTTTTACGCGCAAAGTCGTGTAGAGCGTTTGCTTGAGCAAGATATGCCTGCGCAGTTAGAGCAGTTAGCTGCAGAGGTTAAATTTAAGCTGGCACCGAGTATTAAAGCTGCGCAAAGCTTGGCCACCAATGCTTATATCGGCCAGTGGGTACAAGAGAGGATGCCTGATTCAGGACTGCCTTTGTTACGCGAGCAAATGGCGGTGATTTATAAGCAGACTGATGCTGACGCTGTATTTTTGGTCACCAATGATGGCGAGCGCATTGTTTATCATAACTATCAGCAGCAAGGTGCTCAGCAGCGTCCTATTGTCTCTGTTGCTGATCAGGATGCTTGGTACTTTAATTTTGCTAACCGCAGTGCGCCTTATGTGATTGAGCAAATTAACAATGACTTTAGTGCCAACACCTCAAAAACCTTTATCATTCATCGTGGCACCACCAGCACAGCCACAGGGCATCCCTTGCGTGTGGCGGGTGTGGGCTTAAATATGGACAACTTAGCTGAAGTTGTTAATGCCTACCGCTTTCGTAAGAATGGACATGCTTCTTTAGTGAGTCAACAGGCCAATGTGCAAGTGAGCACCGCGGAGTCCTTTGTCAGCAGCTTAAACGCAACGCCTGCTTTGCAGGCTTTGTTAAATCAAGATCAAGCCACGATTAAGGAAGTTGAATATAACGATCACAAATTGTTTGTCGGTACGATGTGGATCGCTGACTTGCAGAGCTATATTGTGATTGAAGTGCCGCGCAGTGACTTTATTGCACCCATTAAAGCACAGTTGTATCAGTCATTAATGATTGGCCTGTTGTTATTGGTGGTGAGCTTGTTGCTGGTGTATCCATTATCGATTTCACTGACCCGTCCGCTGGCACTTTTTCAGCGCCAATTAGTGGCTATTACGCGCACTTTGGACTTATCAAAACGCTTAGAAACCACAGATCAAGCTGAGTTTGGTGAGTTGGCCGCGCAAACCAATAGTTTATTAGAGCGCTTATCTTTTGCGATCAATGGTGTGCAGCGCAGCTCCAATCAGTTAACTGATACCGCGCATAACTTAGCCTACACTGCGGGCTTGGTCAGC
>JAAZCO010000118.1 GCA_012513235.1 Gammaproteobacteria bacterium | reverse complement strand
ATGGGCCAAGCAGATGCAGCGTTACTGTGGCCAGTGAATCGTCAACAGGCTAAAGAGTTGCTGGATTACTTTTGCCGTTATGGCTTGCCGCTGTTTGGCACCTTTCAAGATGCGATGACCAGCCAGCTTAATCAGCGCGCCGATAATCGCCAGTGGAGTCTGTATCACTCGCGTTTGTCTTTTGCATTAAACAGTAAAATCATCAGCCCACAATGGGTGGTCGATACCGTATTGGCGCATTACCGTGCGCAACACGGCCAACTGTTGAGCTCAGAGCCGCAGATTGATATCTCGCAAGTGGAAGGTTTTATTCGGCAAATTCTCGGTTGGCGTGAGTTTATTCGCGGCGTCTATTGGGTGAATATGCCGGAGTACGCCAGCCTCAATGCCTTATCCGCGACGCGCGCATTGCCCTCTTGGTTTTGGACGGGCAAAACTAAGATGAAATGCATGCGCCTAGCCATTGAGCAATCGCTGGACTATGCCTACGCCCACCATATTCAGCGCCTGATGATTACCGGTAACTTTTGCTTATTGGCAGGGATTGACCCAGCTGAGGTCGATGCTTGGTATCTGGGGGTGTATATCGATGCGCTGGAATGGGTGGAAATGCCCAATACCCGCGGCATGAGCCAGTTTGCCGATGGCGGTATTGTTGGCTCCAAGGCCTATGCCGCCAGTGGTAATTACGTGAACAAAATGAGTGATTATTGCGCTGCTTGCCATTACAAGGTGACGAAAATCACCGGCAGCGATGCCTGCCCGCTCAACTCGCTGTATTGGCGTTTTATGTCGGTGAATAAAGAGGCGTTGGGCAATAATCCACGTAATGCCATGGTGTATGCCAACTGGAATAAGAAAACCCCAGTGCAACAGCAAGTTGTATTAGCTCATGCAGAAAACTGTCTTACGCAGATTGAGCAGCTCTAAGCATGGCGATTGCGGTTGTCTGGCTCAAGCGTGATTTGCGTTTAAGCGATCATCAACCCTTAGTGGAGGCGGCGGCCAGTGGTTTGCCGGTGTTGCTGCTGTATTGCTTTGAGCCGCTGCTGTTGGCTGATCCACATTACTCGGCGCGGCACTGGCGTTTTGTGCGCGAATCGTTGCAGGATATACAGCAGCGCGTGCCGTTGGGCAGCTTGTATGTGATTAAGCAGGAGATGCTCAGCACCTTAACTCAGTTGCATCAGCGTTTTCGCATTGCGCAGCTGTTCTCCCATCAAGAAGTCGGTTTGGATAACACCTTCGCCCGTGATAAAGCTGTGCAAGCATGGTGTGATACGCAGCAAGTGCTGTGGCATGAAGCACCTTATGCGGCTGTGGTACGTGGTTTAGCGCAGCGTGATGATTGGGATAAACATTGGAAAAAAGTCATGCGCGCACCGCTGGCGCAAGTCGATATCCACAGCATAAATTGGTGTACCGCAGCGACTGAGCTACCCAACTTTAAATGCGTGACTGATTATCCAGCCGTACGTGCTACAGCCTTTCAAGAAGGTGGTGAACAGGCTGCGCTGCGCACCTTAGAGTCCTTTTATGCTGGGCGCGGTAAGCGCTATTTTGGCTCGATTTCCAGCCCAGAACTGAGCCAAACCCATTGCTCGCGTCTGTCGGCTTATTTAGCGTGGGGCAATATAAGTCTGCGCCAAGCTTATCAAGTGCTGCTTGAGCATTGGCAAGCGCCCGGTTGGAAGCGCAGCTTAATTGCTCTGAGCGCGCGCCTGCATTGGCATTGTCACTTTATTCAGAAGTTTGAAAGTCAAAGCGAGATGGAGTTTTATCCGGTTAACAGTGGTTATGACTTACTGCCTCGGGTGACAGGCGAGCTTGCCGAGCAACGTCTGCACGCGTGGCAGCAAGGCCAAACTGGCATTCCGATGGTGGATGCTTGCATGCGCAGCTTGCAGCACACGGGATATTTGAATTTTCGTATGCGTGCGATGTTAGTGAGCTTTTTATGCCATCACTTAGAAGTGGATTGGCGTTACGGTGTGCAGCATTTAGCGCGTTTGTTTTTAGATTTTGAGCCGGGCATTCATTTCGCCCAGTTTCAAATTCAGGCTGGGGTCACGGGGATTAATACCATCCGCATTTACAGCCCCGCCAAACAAGGCGAAGACAAAGACCCCGAAGGCAGCTTTATTCGGCAATGGGTACCAGAGTTGGCTAATATTCCTGCACCGCTGATTCACCAGCCATGGCTGCTCTCACCGATGGAATGTCTGATGTATAACATTGAGTTGGGCGTGGATTATCCACAGCCGATTGTCGACCTCAAGAAAAGTTATGCACAGGCGCAAGAGTTGCTGTGGAGTTGGCGCGAACGTCCTGAAGTGAAGCGCGAGAATTACCGTTTACTGAAGCGCCACGTGCGTTTGGCTGCGACGGGTCGGGCATAAGCGTGAATACTCTGTATGCGATTGCGTATTCCTGTGTACGGCTCTCTAGCCTTATGCCCTAGTGTTTTGTACTGTGTTTTCTGTGAGTCGGTTGCTCAATAAAAACTGCTTCTGCATAGTAGGGCTCAGTTTAGTTATGAGTTGCATGCTGGATTGGTGCTGTAACTTTATAGCGCGCCAGTCATTAATAATAAGAATTTCAACCAGCGTTGCTTAACGATTACGGCAGTGTCCGATTGAAAAATATTTAAATTCCTAGGAAAAGGACAAGTGTACTATGGGTGCTTATTACCAGTTTATCGACAGACACATAGATACTGAGGGTGTGGTGACCGCGAGGTATTGCTCAACTATTCATGCGCAGGGAGTATGGAACGAGCATGAGCAGCATATGGCACCTGCCAGCGGCATTATTGCAGCAGAGTTAGCACAGTTTCAGCCGCGTGATGATGTGCGTATTGGGCGGATCAGTTACGATGTTTTGGGTTTGATTGAAGCGGGTGAGTTTTGCATTATCACGCGAGTGATACGTGCTGGTAAGACCATTGAGTTGCTTGAATCAGAAATGCAAGCTCAGGGTAGAACCTGTATTGTCGCGAGAACATGGCGCATGTGCGTTCAAGACAGTTCTGCCGTTGCTGGCTTAGAGGATCAGGTGATTCAGCACCCTGAGGTATTACCCGAGTGGCAGGGCATGTCGCGTTGGCCGGGTGGTTTTATTCAAAGCCTTGAGGCTCGTGTCGATGAAAAATACCGACCTGGTAAAGGTATCGTTTGGCTCAATAATGCAAAAGATATGGTAGAAAACCAGCCCACCAGTGATTTTGTGCACTTGCTAGGTATGGTCGATACCGCCAACGGCATTGTGCCTCGTCAGGGTGCTAACGTGACTTGGGGTTTTCCAAATTTAGACTTACAAATACATCTACACCGACTGCCAACAGGACGCTGGCTGGGCTTAGAAGCTGTGCAGCAGTTTGGCAATGATGGAATTGGCTTAACCAGTGCTATTTTGCATGATGTGCAAGGGCCTTTTGGGCGCAGTGAGCAGATTTTGACCTTAAGAAAAATGCGTTAGATCGATAGTTATCTAAGTATAAAAACACATACTCGCTAGATAAAGCAGCGAGTTATGGTGGCGTACAACAATGCTTTTGCAGGCGGAAACCGTGGCTCTGCAGTGGGGGTTTCAATCCCACAGCGTATCTTATCTACCGGGACGGACCGGCTCTTAATCTAAACTAAGAGTCTTTAAACGGCTCTGTGGAGTTACAGTTGATCACCTTAAGTCCTATCAAGCGTCGCCTTGTGTATGTCTCTGTTTTTGAATTGCTGGGTATTGTTTTTGCCACCTTGGTGCTGATGGCGCTCAGTGGTGGAGCAGCACAAGATTCCTTACCTGTCGCCATTATTGTGTCTACT
This sequence comes from Gammaproteobacteria bacterium, assembly GCA_012513235.1. GTDB lineage: Bacteria > Pseudomonadota > Gammaproteobacteria > Pseudomonadales > Pseudomonadaceae > Denitrificimonas. Next base: position 366 of record JAAZCO010000118.1, on the reverse strand, counting down.
GCGGCAGTGATTTGGAATTTTATCTACAACACGTTTTTTGAATCCTGGGAATCGCGCAATCGCATCCAAGAGCGCACGCTCAAAATACGCTCTGTGCATGCCATAGGTTTTGAGGGTGGATTGTTCTTGTTTTGTTTGCCGGTGTATATGCTTTGGTACGACGTCGGTGTTTGGACAGCCATGACGATGGAAGCAGCATTGTTGCTGTTTTTCTTGGTGTATACCTTTGTGTTTACTTTGGCATTTGATCAGGTGTTTACTTTGCCGCATCAGCAGTTGGTGGAGGAGAAGGGTTAGAGCATGCTGGGCTTTAGCTGTAGGGATGTCTAAAAATTGCCTTTATCCCGTAACCACATAACGCGTACT
>JAAZCO010000117.1 GCA_012513235.1 Gammaproteobacteria bacterium | reverse complement strand
GTGGCGCAAGGGGTGTCGGCTTTTCCGCAATCGGTGACCATTGCCATGCTGTCGAACTTCGTCAAGGGTGGCGCGGCGGTGGCGACCTTGTGCAAGCAACAAGGCATTGAACTGAGTGTGATTAACTGCGGTACCGCCAGCGCCTGCGCGCATCTGGCCAATATCATTCATCAACCGATTATGCCCGGCACCTATGATTTTTCGCAGCAAGCCGCGATGAGTGCTGAGCAAACTTTACAGGCGCTGGCGCTGGGTCAGCAGCAAGTCGAGCGCGTGCAAGCGCAAGGCGCTGACTTTTTAATGCTCGGTGAAATGGGCATTGGCAACACCTCGTCGGCCAGTTGCCTCAGTGCGTTGTTATTGAACCATGAGGTCAATACCTTAACCGGCGCGGGTACCGGTGTGCTGGGTGCCGCTTTAACGCATAAGCAACACATCCTCAGTGCCAGCGTGCAACGTGCGCAACCTTTAGTGAAGACGCCACTGGATGCGCTCGAGCAAGTTGGTGGTTTAGAAATTGCCGCAATGACGGGTGCCTATATCCGTGCCGCGCAATTGGCTATTCCTTGTTTAGTTGATGGTTTTATTACCACGGCCGCGGCTTTATTAGCCGTTCGATTAAATCCTCGCGTGCGCGATTGGTTACTTTTCTCGCATCACTCAGCGGAACAAGGCCACGGCACTCTATTGGCTGCTTTAGATGCACAACCTTTGTTGCACCTAGATATGCGCTTGGGTGAAGGATCAGGTGCAGCCGTGGCCTACGGTACGGTGCAGCAAGCACTGACCATCCATAATCATATGGCGACTTTTGCGCAAGCCGCAGTGGAGAATAAAGCCTGATGAAAACCACCTATATTGACATCATTCGCCATGGTGAGCCTGAAGGCGGCAATGTATTTCGCGGCCGCACCGACCACAGCTTAACCGCACGCGGTATTGAACAGTTTCAACAGCGCGTGCAGCGTTTGAATTGTGAGTGGAGCACTGTGATCAGCTCGCCTTTAAGCCGCTGCAAACAATCAGCGGAACTCTTTGCTAGAGAGCATAATTTGCCCCTGCATATCGAAGCCAACTTTGCAGAAATCAATTTTGGCGCTTGGGAAAACCGCTGCGTAGACACTGTGATGGCCGAAGAAAATATCAGCCAAATGTGGCAAGACCCGATGAACTTTTGCGCCCCCCAAGGCGAACACACAGCAGAACTACAACAACGCACCCTCATCGGCTGGCAGAACATCCTAAAAAATCATGCTGAGAATCGCGTGCTACTGGTCACCCACGGCGGTGTGATGCGCGTCTTAGCCCAGTACTTATTGGAGTTGGCGCCAAACGCGATGAATAAGCTTAGCTTGCCCTATGCCGCAGTCATGAGTTTTAAAGTGATTGAATCAGAGTACCAAGGCGAGCAACAGCAATGGGTCAGCTTGGTCAGCATGGACGGCACCGAATTATGAGTACCTATTACTGGGGCTTTTGGTATGCGGTGATTTTTTTAAGCCGCGTGCCCGGGCCCTATTTAAAGCGCCTTGACCCCGAGGTACAGCAAGCCGCCATGTGGTTTTACCCGATTGTCGGAGCCATGCTTGGTTTAGTGTCTGTCACCTTGGTTTGGCTGTGTTTTCAATACAATCCCGCCGCGCCGATTTTTATGGTGGCTGCTTTAGTGTTAGCACTCTGGGTGTACTTTACCGGCGCGATGCATCTCGATGGCGTTGCCGATACCGCAGACGCTTGGGTCGGTGGTTTAGGTAACCACGAGCGCACGCTGGAAATCATGAAAGACCCGCGCATTGGCTCGATGGGCGTGGCAGCCATGCTGGTGATTTTACTGGTCAAGTTCGCTGCGCTTGTTGTGCTGCTTGAACAAGCGCAGAACCATAACGCCCTACTGCTGGGTGGCTTAGTGCTGATTCCGATGATGGCGCGCGCCGGTATTATCGGCATGATGGCCACCACTGTGTATGCGCGTAAAGAAGGCATGGTCAGCCATACCGCCAACGCTGCGACACTCAGCAAAGTACTGGTGATGTTTACTCTGCTGGGGCTGTTAGCGATACCCCTGTTTGCCGGAAAAACTATGCTCATGCTGTTGGTGTGGGTAGGCGTTTTAGCGCTGTATCGACGCGCACTGAATAAGCGC
>JAAZCO010000116.1 GCA_012513235.1 Gammaproteobacteria bacterium | reverse complement strand
TGCAGTTCAAAAGGGTTCAGAAAAGTGGGTGTGCCACCGCTGACATAGAGCTCGTTAATGGGCTGGCTTGGATGAGTATGCTGTGCAAGCAGACGAATTTCGTGCTCTAAGCTCTGTAAATAAGCGCTGCTACGGCTACGATCTTTAGTGACAGTGGTCTTTTTACTGCAGCAATAACAAGCGTTAGCGCAAAATGCCATGGTGATATTGAGAGCTAAGGGTCTATTTAAACTGCGACTGGTGCGCAAGGCGCTGTAGCGTTCAAATGTGCTGATAGGCTGCTGAAAGTGTTCTGCTGTTGGGTATGAGCGATAAGGTTTATGCAGACGATGGTATCTGTTAAAAAGCTCAGTGCTCCAGCCTGTACTCGTAGCCATAACCATTGCCCCTGTTGACTCATATTTTTCATAAGTATAGGTGCTGTTGGGTTATGGCCTGTTGATCTGTATCAGGCGCAGTAGGGGCTGAGAGGATTGTTAGTGACCCATCAGCCAATGCTGGTGAGGGCCGGGTAATGTCCACAGGCCATACACAATTACCATAGCGCCGGCGGCATAACGCACATTTTGTTTGCGCAAAAAGGCTGTGACCTGTTCGGCAGCTAAGCCAGAAGCGAGCAGCACGGGCCAAGTGCCTAAGCCAAAGGTAAACATTAATAAAGCACTGGTGGCGGCATCGCCTTGGCTGGCAGTCCAAAATAAAGTGCTATACACCAAGCCGCAGGGCAGCCAGCCCCATAAAGTACCCAGCAGAAGCGCATGTCCAGTGCTTTTTACCGGTAACAGGCGGCTGGCAATAGGTTGAATGTACTTCCATAGGTGGCGGCCGACTTTTTCTACATGGGTTAAACCATGCCACCAGCCGGCTAAATACAGACCAAGGCTAATCAACAGCAAGCCTGCAACCACACGTAAAGCGGCAGCGGCTGGCGTTTGTTCCACTGCCCAGCCGAGTAAGCCAAATAAAAATCCAGCTAAGGCATAACTACTGACGCGGCCTAAGTTGTAGGCAATAATCATACGCAAGCGTTTGTGTTGTTGCTCCTGCGGAATACTCAGAGTTAAGGCTCCCATTAAGCCACCGCACATACCTAAGCAGTGACCGGCACCGAGTAAGCCAAGAATAAAAGCTGAGGCAAGCAGGGGTAATAAGTCAGCCATTGTGCTGTTTGTCCTCAGGTGTGTCTGCAGATTCAGCAGGATTATGCTTCATTCCTGCAGTATGCATTGGATCTTCATCATCAAATAAAATGCTGTGTGCAGGACCATCAAGGTCTTCATATTGACCGTTATCCACGGCCCAAAAGAACAAACGAATTGCCAACGCTACAATTAATAGTGCGGCTGGAATCATGACATAGAGAGCGGCCATTACATGCCTCGCTAAAATAGAATTAAGCTGGCTCAGCTAAGTGAGTTAGGCGCAGCGCATTGAGCACCACCAACAGTGAGCTGATCGACATCCCAAAGGCTGCCCAGCCAGGAGTGACCCAGCCGATCGCAGCAAAGGGGATGACTAAGCCATTGTACAGGGTCGCCCAGCCGAGGTTTTCAATAATCACGCGGCGGGTTTTCTTGGCGACTGCTAAAGCGCTGACTAAACTGCCTAAGCTATTGGACAGTAAAATAGCGTCTGCGGTGGTCTTAGCTAAATCAGTGGCGCTGCCCATAGCAATACTGATATCAGCGGCAGCCAGCACCGGAACATCATTGACACCATCGCCGAGCATTAATACATGACGGCCTTGGCTGTGTAACTCTTTAAGTACTTGCAACTTATCGTCAGGCGTAAGACCGCCGCGAGCGTCATCAATCTGTAACTGCTGGGCAATCTGCTGCACCATGGGTGAGCTATCACCTGATAACAATAAAACCTGCCAGCCACGGGCGCGACAGGTTGCCAGTAGCGCAGGGGCGTCGTCGCGAAGTTTGTCGTCCAAAGCAAACCAAGCGAGTGCTTGCTCAGTATCGCCAAGCAATAACCACTGACCTTCTTGGCTGGGCATTGCTGGCGCAGGATAGCCGCCCAGTTCGCTGACATAATCTGGGCGACCAATACGCAAGTGACGGCCATTAACCTGACCTTCTAAGCCTAAGCCCGGCGCGCTAGTAATATCCTGTGCCGCTGTAGTGGTGCGGCCAAAGGCGCGAGCAATCGGGTGCTCAGAGTGGCTTTCCAGTGCTGCAGCGAGCTCAAGGCATGCGGTCTCACCCAGCTCAGCCAGCGGCTGAATCTGCTTGAGTGTCAGCTTGCCTTCAGTCAGAGTGCCGGTTTTATCAAAAATAACCGTATCGACTTTTTGAAAGCTTTCTAGCACATGCCCTTTAGTAATCAGTAAACCCAGCTTATGCAAGGAACCAGTGGCTGCGGTCAGTGCAGTCGGCGCTGCCAGTGATAATGCACAAGGGCAGGTGGCGACCAACAGTGATAATACAATCCAAAAGGCGCGTGATGAGTCAATTTGCAACCAGATTAAACCAACGACTGCGGCAGTAATTAACACGCTAATTAAAAACCACTGCGCGACCTTATCTGCGAGTTCGGCTAAGCGTGGTTTAAGAGATTGTGCGCGTTCTAATAAACGTACGATGGCCGAAAGCTGCGTATGCTCACCGAGGGCGAGTACATCAATGGTCAGTGGGCCTTCGATATTGAGCGTGCCGGCCACAACATGATCACCAGGTTTTTTGGCTAGAGGCAGGTACTCACCAGTCAGCAATGATTCATCAATACTGGATGTGCCCGTGCTGATGCGGCCGTCGGCTGGAATTAAGTTACCCGGCGGTACTAAAAGCTGGTCGCATTGTTGTAATTCACTGAGCAAAATACGTTCGCTACTGCCGTCTGCATTCAGGCGTAAACAAGACGCAGGCAGTAGATTGACCAGTTGCGAGGTGGCTGCTGAAGTGCGTTCGCGTGCGCGCCGTTCTAGGTAGCGCCCTGACAATAAAAACAGAGCAAACATGCCCGCAGCATCAAAATACAGATCACCTTGGCCCGTTAGAGTTGACCAAATCCCAGCGGCATAGGCACCGGCAATGGCCAGAGAGACTGAAACATCCATGGTGAGGTGGCGGGTGCGTAAATCACGCCAAGCGCCGTAGAAAAACTCAGTGCTGCAATAAAATACAATCGGCGTGGTTAAAATCAAGCTCACCCAACGCAGCAAGCGATCCATAGCTTCTGAAAGGTCTAAATTAAACTCAGGCCAAGTGGCCATGGAGGCCATCATCACCTGCATCCACAACAACCCAGCTACACCGAGTTTACGTAGGGCGCGGCGGTTGTCGGCTTGCATTTGTTGGCTAACAGTATCAGGTTGCCAGGGGTGAGCGGCATAGCCGATATGGCGTATGGTTTTGAGTAATTCAGATAAGGCAACTTGCTCGAGATCCCAGCGAATCGAGAGGCGGTGATTGCTGAGGTTCAGCGAGGTGTCGATAACGCCCGGTAGCTGTTTAAGATGCTTCTCAATCAGCCAGCCACAGGCCGCACAGGTGATGCCTTCAATTAATAATTGTGTCTCACTGACAGTGCCAGTGGTGCTGACAAAAGGTTTTTGAATGTCTTCACGGTCAAGTAACAGTAACTCATCAGGCAAAACACCTGGCAGTGCTTCTGGGTTGGCTGATGCTTCACTGCGGTGCAAATAATAACTTTCCAAACCGCCCGCAATAATGGCCTCGGCTACAGCCTGGCAGCCTGGGCAACAAAAAACGCGCGATTCTTTAAGTACAACAGCGGTAAACGCATCACCTGTTAGAACAGGTAAGGCGCAGTGATAACAGGATAAAGGCGCAGCCATAGTAGTCAGCTATCAATAAGTGAAACAGCTTACAGTGTCAGATCAAAACGGTAGGTCATAGTGAGCTATCACTCGCCGAGTTTGATGCTTTGTCCGCTGATTAAGGTGTGTTCTTCAAATAAGCGCCATTGAGCGCCATCTTCTTCACCTAGAATTTCGACAAAACGTCGGCCTTCGATATCTTCTTGCAGCAAGCCACGATATAGATCGTTACTGACGGGTTGCAATACGATACGGCGGTCACGTGCTTGTTGAGTCGGGGAAATCAAGTTGAGAACAATTTGTTGAGGGCGGCTATCGCCAGAAACAACCAGTTCGGCTTGACCAATATCATTATCTAGGCTCAGTGTGCCGCCAATGTTGAGTTGGTCTGCGAGTTGTTCACGCTCTAGCGAGGTGTTAATACCTTTGCCGACATCATAGTAGTTATCCACGACTAAGCTGTCGGCATTACGGATGGCAATCGTCAATAAAGACAGCCCGAGCACCACAGAGAAACTGAGCATGCCAATGATAAACCAAGGCCAAAATTCTTTATACCAGGGTAAAACATTGTCTTCGGGCTGCATACAATATCCTTTAATTAACGAAGGGTTGGGCCGAGGAAACGGCTTTCAGTTGTTCTATGAATACTGCTGTCATCTTCAGAGTGAACTCTAAATTCAATCTGATTGGTGCTTGAAGGGATATCTTCAGGGTCAACTGATACAGACACAGGTACAGATAAAATCTCACCTGCTGCAGCAGTAACGTGATTCTTGCCTTCAAGCGTTAGACCATTGAGACCGCTGGCTTCAATGACGTACAGGTGATCTTTTTGGTCTTTGTTCATGATCTTAATGGTGTACACGTTTTCAATACGGCCCTCTTGGTTTTCACGATAGGGGGTACGGTCTTTGATCACGTTAAACTCAACTAGAGTACGGTTGAAAACGGTATAACCAAACAGGCTGCTCATCACCAGCAACGCTAAGGCGTAACCAATTAAGCGTGGGCGTACCAGCTTGGTTTTTTGTCCTGCTAGGTTGTGCTCGGTCGTGTAGCTGACTAAACCTTTAGGGTAGCCAACTTTAAGCATGACGTCGTCACAGGCATCAATACAGGCTGCGCAGCCAATACAGGCAATTTGTAAGCCGTCACGGATATCAATACCGGTAGGGCAGACATGCACACACAACTTACAGTCAATACAGTCGCCTAAACCTTGTGCTTTGTAATCGCTACCTTTTTTGCGAGGGCCACGATTTTCACCCCGCTCAGGATCGTAAGACACAATTAAAGTGTCTTTATCAAACATCACGCTCTGAAAGCGTGAGTAGGGGCACATATGCACACACACTTGTTCGCGCAGCCAGCCCGCATTGAGATAAGTCAGCAAGGTGAAGAAGCCAACCCAGAAATAAGCCCAGCCATCTGCTGCGCCAGAAATAAGGTCAAAAGGTAGTTCACGGATAGGTGTGAAATAACCGACAAAAGTAAAACCGGTCATAAAACCTATGCTGATCCACATTGTATGCTTGATAGCTTTACGTGTGAATTTGTTAACTGACATAGGAGCTTTGTCGAGTTTCATACGAGCGTTGCGGTCACCTTCAGTGACTTTTTCGCACCACATAAATACCCATGTCCAAACGCTTTGTGGGCAAGTGTAGCCACACCAAACACGTCCAGCAAATACGGTGATAAAGAATAAACCGAAGGCGCAAATAATCAGCAGCCACGATAGCAACATAAAGTCTTGAGGCCAGAAGGTGGCACCAAATACATAGAATTTTCGCTCGGGTAAGTTCCACCAAACAGCTTGGCGATCGCCCCACTGCAACCATGCAGTACCGAGAAACAGGGCAAAAAGAAAGAGGCCCGAAACAATACGAATATTGCGGAAAATACCAGTGAACGCACGTGTATAAATTGTTTCACGTTTTGCGTACAGTTCTGTACTGGTCTTTGCTGGGGTAATGTTTTTTACAGGTATTTTTTCAGTCATCAGGTTGTACCAGTGCTGTTTTTGAAATATCCGGCCAGTAAAACTGGCCGGAATAAACTTAGAACTGCTTTGTATGGTACGCCTGCTGAGGATCCAGCAGAGAGTGACAGCATGTCGCAGGTATCAATTACTGATCTTGCGACTCATTTGATAGGCTGTATACATAAGCAGCTAATAAGTGAACTTTGTCATTGCCTAAGAAGTCTGCTTGTGCAGGCATCTGGCCGTTACGGCCATGACGAATGGTTTGTTGAACTTGAGCGAAGCTCGAGCCGTATAACCATGTTCTGTCTGACAAGTTAGGTGCGCCAAGTAAAGGGTTACCTTTGGCTTCAGGGCCGTGACATGCTACACACATAGTGTTGTAGGATTGTTGACCTGCCTCAAGGTCGAGACCTTCAGGGTTCTTCAAACCAGACAAGCTACGTAC
>JAAZCO010000115.1 GCA_012513235.1 Gammaproteobacteria bacterium | reverse complement strand
TGTCAGATTAAAGTTAGGAGTGTTGTTAGCGCCGCTGGCCAACATCATAAAAGCTGAGATGGAACAGGCGTTGGATCAGCGTTTAGGCTAACGCGCGGACCACTTAGAGCATTAAGCGTACAACTGATTCGCTGGGGTCGCGTGATTGTCCGGCAGCACTGAGGGCGGCTAAATAATCGTGCCAGAGCTGTGCTTGCTGTGTACCTAACTGGTGCAGGTAGTTCCAAGTAAACAAGCCCGTATCATGGCCGTCATCAAAGGTCAGTTTCAGTGCGTAATTGCCGGCGGGCTGCACTTGAGTAATGGCGACATTGAGCTTGCCGTATTGCAAAATAGGGTTGCCATGGCCTTGCACTTCAGCGGAAGGTGAGTGCACACGTAAAAACTCAGCGGGCAAAGCAAAGTGCTGGCCATCGGCGTAACCGAGTTCCAGGGTTTGTGAGCTTTTATTGAGTTTGATACGTGTTGGAATCAGCATAGTTATCTCGTAAATAGTAGGTGTTGGCGCAGCAAGGTACGCCAACACTCACAGCGACTTATAAAATATAACGCGATAAGTCTTCGTCTTTCGCCAGTTCGCCTAAATGCTCATCAACATAAGCCGCATCCAGTTCTAGGGCGTTAGTGCTGTACTTTTCTGCCAGTTCAGCGGCGTCAAAGGACACTTCTTCCAGCAAGCGCTCCAGCAAGGTATGCAAACGACGGGCACCGATATTTTCGGTTTTCTCGTTCACTTGCCACGCAATTTGCGCAATACGCTCGATACCGCTTTCGGTAAACACCACATTCAGACCTTCAGTGGCTAACAAGGCAATATATTGCTCAGTCAGCGAGGCATCAGGTTCGCTCAGAATGCGCTTAAAGTCATCTGGAGTCAGGGCTTTAAGTTCTACACGAATCGGCAAGCGACCTTGCAGTTCCGGCACTAAATCGCTGGGTTTGCTGAGATGGAAAGCACCAGAGGCGATAAACAGAATATGGTCAGTTTTCACCATGCCCAGTTTAGTATTGACCGTACAGCCTTCAATCAATGGCAGTAAGTCACGCTGCACACCTTCGCGTGATACATCAGCACCGCCGGTATTGCCGCGCTTGGCAATTTTGTCAATTTCATCGAGGAAGACAATGCCGTGTTGCTCAACTGCTTCGAGGGCACGAGCTTTGATATCGTCTTCGTTGACTAAGCGCGCAGCTTCTTCATCGCGAATCAACTTCAGAGCTTCATCAACCCGCATTTTGCGGTTTTTGGTTTTGCCTTTATGCATGCCGGAGAACAGGCTTTGCAATTGGCTGGTCATTTCTTCCATGCCTGGAGGGGTCATGATTTCTACGCCAGCTGGCGCTTCGGCCACATCAATATCAATTTCTTTATCGTTGAGCTGGCCTTCACGCAAACGCTTGCGGAACAGCTGGCGCGTGCTGGAATCGGTGCGCTCAGCTGTCTCCTCACCGCTAGAACGCGCAGGTGGTAATAAAGCATCGAGAATACGATCTTCTGCCGCATCTTCAGCTTTGCTGCGCATATTTTTGATTTCTTGCTCGCGCAACATTTTGACTGCGGCGTCGGCTAAATCACGAATAATCGACTCAACATCACGGCCGACATAGCCCACTTCGGTGAACTTAGTCGCTTCAACTTTAAGAAAGGGTGCGTTGACCAGCTTGGCTAAACGGCGGGCAATTTCAGTTTTACCCACACCGGTTGGACCAATCATTAAAATATTTTTGGGTGTGACTTCATTGCGCAGGTCCATGGGTAACTGCATGCGTCTCCAGCGGTTACGCAGCGCAATGGCTACGGCACGTTTGGCGTCATCTTGGCCAACGATATGGCGGTTGAGTTCATGCACAATCTCACGGGGTGTCATCGACATAATGGTCTCCGAGGCGCGCTTAAACAGCGCTATCCTGCTCTTCGATAGTCAAATTTTGGTTGGTGAATACACAAATAGAGCCGGCAATATTTAAGGCTTTTTCAGTGATTTCACGCGCGGATAGTTCGCTGTTGTCTAATAACGCCATGGCTGCCGCTTGAGCAAAACCACCGCCAGAACCCATGGCAATTAAGCCATGCTCAGGCTCCACCACATCACCATTGCCGGTAATAATTAAGGAGGCATCTTTATTCGCTACCGCCAGCATCGCTTCGAGGCGGCTTAAGGAACGGTCGGTCCGCCAATCTTTGGCTAACTCAACCGCAGCACGCACTAAATGGCCTTGATGTTTTTCCAATTGGCCTTCAAAACGCTCAAATAAAGTAAAAGCATCTGCAGTCGCACCAGCAAAACCTGCTAGTACTTCACCGTGATAGAGGCGGCGCACCTTTTTAGCATTACCTTTCATAACGGTGTTGCCAAGGGATACTTGACCGTCACCACCCATAACGACTTTACCGTTGCGACGAACTGAAACAATTGTGGTCAAGGGACTTCTCCACGTTTAAGGGGCATACACCCGGATAATTAAGAGATGGGGATGAAAATGGCAAGCTTCAAGGGTTACGCAGGAAAAAGTCTGAATTAAGCATACTTGTGCCCCAAGCTATTGCTAGGTTTTGAGAGTTAACTAAGAGTATTCGCAGACACACTGAAGTCATTACAAGTGCTACTAGAAAAATCTACCAAGCAATCTAAGCGGTCAACAAGCACTGCGCTGTGTCTGTGGCAAGCGTAGCCATGGATGGCGTAGCGCCCGAATTGAGCCAGGATGGCTCATTGAGGGAAAAACAGATACAGCGCAGTGCGCCATACACAAAATGATCTATGCATCAGGCGCACTACAGGCCAAGCACAATCAGCAGATCATCAAGCAAAGTAGCCCGCAGATCTCGCCATCCAGTATGCGAAATCTGCAGAACACTAACTGTTAGCCACTTTTGCGCTGCTGTAACAGCAAATTATTAAAACCGCTGCTAGACAGCTGTTTTTGCGCTGTAGCCAACTGCTCACGACTGACAAATGGACCCACCATGACGCGATACCAAGTCTTATCACCGATTTGCCCCGACTCAATCCGCACATCCTGACCGGTCAATAATAATTGCGCCCGTACTGATTCAGCCTTAGCGCGCTCTGGGAACGAGCCGGCTTGCAGATAGAACTTAATGTTCTCTTCTTTCTTCACCACAGGCGCTGGCGGTGGTGTTTTACCTTCCAAAATCGCTTGTGCACGTGCTGCGTCAGCTTTTTTAGCCGCTTCAACTTCCACCTTGGTGGGTGGCGGCGGTGGCGGTGGTGTTTTTTCCGGTAACGCTTCAGCCGGCACAATCACTTCCGACTCAGATAGCAGCGTATAAAACTCAAACTTCGGCTTATTGGCAGAAGGTGCGGGTGTTGTAGCTTTGGGTGCGGGTTTTTTAGTATCTGCTGTCGATTTATCACGTTGAATCGCGTCGTTACCCGGCTCCAACTTAAACAGCGACATCACAAATACACCGACAATTAAACCGGTAATCACCCAAACTAATGGATGAGTCGGCTTCTTGGCTGCAGCACTTGTGGAGGCACGACTTGCCCCTCTTTTTGGTGCGGTTTTCTTCCTTGCCGCCATTTACATACGCTCCAGTGTTTTCAATCCTAATAAACCAAGACCTTGCTGCATGGTCCGACCGGTCAATGCGGCTAAACGCAAACGGCTGCTGCGTGTAGCTTCATCTTCGGCGGATAAAATCGGGCAGTGCTCATAAAAGCTCGAGAACTGGCCGGCTAAATCATACAAATAGGTACACAGAATATGCGGCGTACCTTTGTCAGCAATATTGTTCAGCACTTCAGCAAAACGCTGCAAAGTGGCGGCCAGCGTTTGTTCTGCTTCGCTGGCTAAAATAATCTGGCCCGGTAATACGCCATTCATCTCTAAATCAGTGCGACGGAACACACTGGCGACACGGGTGTAGGCATACAGCAAGTACGGCGCGGTATTGCCTTCAAAGCTGAGCATTTGCTCAAAGTTAAAGCTGTAGTCGCTGCTGCGATGTTTGCTGAGGTCAGCGTATTTCACTGCACCAATACCCACTGCTTGGGCGATGCTTTTCAGCTCGTCTTCGGCCAGTTCTGGGTTTTTTTCTTTGACTAATGCGTAAGCACGTTCTTCGGCTTCGTTGAGTAAATCAACTAATTTGACGGTACCGCCATCACGGGTTTTAAACGGACGGCCATCTGCACCATTCATGGTACCGAAACCCATATGCTCAAGTTGCATCTCTGGGTGGACAAACTCAGCGCGACGCGCCACGGCAAAGACCATTTGAAAGTGCAGGGCTTGGCGCTGATCGACAAAGTACAACGCACGGTCAGCTTTAAGCTCTTGGCTGCGGTAGCGCATCGCGGCTAAGTCAGTGGTGGAGTACAAATAACCGCCATCGGCTTTTTGCACAATGACGGGCAACGGATTGTCTTCAGCGTTTTTGAACTGCTCTAAGAACACGCACTGCGCGCCGTTACTTTCAGTCAGTAAACCTTTATCACGCAGGCTTTCAACAATATTGGCCAGTTCAGAGTTGTACGAACTTTCGCCACGCACATCGGCCATGCTCAGCTTCACACCAAGACGGTCGTACAGCTCTTGGCAGTGACTCAGAGAGACATTGTTAAACTGCTGCCACATACGTAAGCATTCAGGGTCGCCGGCTTGCAGTTTTACCACTAAGCCGCGCGCACGTTCAGCAAACTCAGGGGACTCGTCAAAACGCTGCTTGGAGGCGCGATAAAATTCTTCGAGGTCTGAGAGTTGGGTTTCTTGCGCGCTGGGGTTTTCTTGCAAATAAGCCA
>JAAZCO010000114.1 GCA_012513235.1 Gammaproteobacteria bacterium | reverse complement strand
TGTAGGTGACATCATCGTAGATACCGATAGTAAAGCTATTTTTCGGCTGCGCGGCCTGCAACTCATTAAAAATCGCCACCACCATGCCTGGGGTAAATTCTTTCGAGGATAAGCCATAACGCCCGCCAATCACCCGCGGTAACTGGGCAAACGGGCTGCTGCCTTGCATCTGCGCTTGCGCCAGTGCGGTGAGCACATCTTTGTACAACGGCTCGCCATCTGAGCCGGGCTCCTTAGTACGATCAAGCACCGCTATCTGCTGCACGCTGGGTGGTAAAGCAGCCAGCAAAGCCTGCGCATCTAACGGTCGATACAGGCGTACACGCAAGACGCCAACTTTCTCACCTTGCGCCTGCAGATGCTCAACTGTTTCATGCACGGTTTCCGCACCTGAACCCATCAGGATCATCACTCGCTGCGCATCAGCAGCACCGTGATATTCAAACAACTTATAGGCGCGACCGGTCAACTCAGCGAACTGATCCATCAAGCCCTGTACCAACTCTGGAAAGGCTAAATAAAACCTATTCACCGTCTCGCGGCCTTGGAAATACACATCTGGGTTTTGTGCAGTACCACGCAGCACTGGATGATCCGGACTCATGGCGCGAGCACGGTGCGCATGCAGAGCCTCTGTAGAAATCAACGCATGTAAGACGCTATCGTCCACCGCTTGAATCTTCGCCACTTCATGCGAAGTACGAAAACCATCAAAGAAATGCAACACCGGTAAACGTCCGAGCAAAGTCGCCGCATGCGAGATCACCGCAAAGTCCATCGCTTCTTGCACTGAGCCGGCACACAGCATGGCAAATCCGGTTTGGCGCACGGCCATCACATCACTGTGGTCGCCAAAAATCGACAACGCCTGACACGCCAAGGAACGGGCCGCCACATGCAACACCACTGGGGTTAATTCACCAGCAATCTTGTACATATTGGGGATCATTAACAGCAAGCCCTGCGAGGCGGTAAAGGTGGTGGCCAAGCTACCCAGTTGCAGCGCGCCATGCACCGCACCCGCCGCACCACCTTCACTTTGCATCTCCACGATATGCGGCACTGTGCCCCATAAATTGGTACGGCCTTGCGCCGACCATTCATCCGCCCACTCACCCATCGCCGAAGCTGGAGTAATAGGGTAAATCGCACAGACTTCACTGAGTTTGTGCGCAATCATCGCAGTGGCTTCATTGCCATCAATGGTTAACCAACGGGGTGTTTGCATGTTTAATTCCTCACGTAACGCCATTGCATACAGCGTGATGCAATACTATTAAATGAGTGTAACTAATTAAATATGCTTCTGTTTGTTATAGGTCAAAGAGACTCACCTAAACACTCTGCTGAATTATTGAGGCGAGCACTGCTTAAACTCAATAATCTATTTTTATTTCTCAATAAAATAATAATTGGCACCTGATTTTTTGATCACTTGGGCAATTTGAGGTTGCCGGGCGCTCTTACCCGAGTAAACAATGCGAACACCTGATAAATTCATATCTTTTACCGCGTTAGAGATGACAGCATAATTCAGTGACGCACTGCCTCCCTGAATTAATACAGCTTGATTGGATGTTGTTTTCAGCTGTGTTAACAGCTCTCGAAGATAGGTCGCATTAGCGCCACCACCTAAGCCAATAACAGCAAGGTCGGCTATCGCTCCATGGCTTGGAATATCGACTATCACTAAATCAACCTGAGCTCGCCCTGAGTCTTAGGACACAGCTGTCATGGCCTCTTGATAAATATCAGCCTCTGTTTTTTTACCACCTGCAACACAGCCGCTTAAGAGGATGACTAATGCAGTTACAAGTATTTTTTTCATGTTATTTCTTCCTTGAATATTATTGAGCAATTATAAAACTCATACGCGCATGCCCTAAGGCTAAATCAGTCATATCAATCACAGTGCCGTACTTTGGATGCTGGCGAATACCAAAACCCTCCTTAGGCTGTTTTTCGTAGGACGGGGCGAGTCCATACCATATACCTG
>JAAZCO010000004.1 GCA_012513235.1 Gammaproteobacteria bacterium | reverse complement strand
TTAACCAGCTGGTTTCATTGAGGCTGGCGACTAACATTGATGCGGAAAAATCCAGCTTCCAAGTGCCGTCCTCTTGCTGCTTTAAGCTACGTTCGGCTTTACCGCTAAAGGGCAGTTGCTTCCAGTCTGCAGTGTAACTGGCAGAAAAGGGCTGCAAATCTGCTGCTATAACAGCGCTGGGTAAAGTAAATGCGGCCAGAATAAAAAGTAAAGCGCGGCGCATAGAGTGTTCTCCTAAGAGTGAAACTGAAAGCCAGAGCTGGCTAAGTGTTGCCCATCCAATACAGCACCTTGCTCGCTTAACTGTAAGCGACCCTCGGCAAACCAACGTACAGCCAGCGGATAAATTTGGTGCTCTAAAGCATGCACTTTAAGCGCTAAATCTTCTGCTGTATCGCCAGCTTGAATTGGCAATGTTGCTTGTATGACTACGGGGCCACCATCGAGTTCCTCAGTGACAAAGTGCACACTACAACCATGCTCTTGATCACCCTCATCAATGGCGCGCTGGTGAGTGTTGAGGCCCTTGTGCTTAGGTAGCAAGGATGGGTGAATATTGAGCAAGCGCTGTGCATAGTGACGGGTAAACTCAGGGGTAAGAATACGCATAAAGCCTGCGAGCACCACTAAGTTGGGTTGGTGTTGATCAATCACAGCCATCAATGCGTTATCAAAGGCTAAGCGATCAGCAAAGTCTTTGTGATTGAGTACATGCTGAGCAATGCCAGCCTGTTCAGCGCGTACCAAGCCATAAGCATCCGCACGATTGCTGACCACTGCACAGATACGCGCAGTGGGGTGCTCAGCTAAATCATCGATAATGGCTTGTAAGTTGCTGCCTGATCCGGAGATCAGGACCACAATATTGCAGAGTGTTGGCTGTGATGAGGTAGAGTCAGTCATTAATGGCTTTTTAAGTTGTTAAGAATAATACGCTCAGCGTTCTCTTCTGCAGCTTGGATATGACCAATCACCCATGGCTGCTCGCCTGCTGCTTGTAAGTGCTCAAGCACAGTGGCTTGTTGCTCAGGTGCAACACAGATCACCATGCCGACGCCACAGTTGAGTACGCGGTGCATTTCAACTTCTGCAACGTTACCGTGCTCTTGCAACCAGTCAAATACAGCAGGACGAGTCCAGCTCGCGACATCAATCACTGCTTGTGAGTTGGCTGGTAAAACGCGTGGAATATTTTCCACTAAGCCGCCGCCGGTGATGTGCGACATAGCTTTGACGGCGCCGGTTTCTTTGATCAGCTTTAATAAAGGCTTGACGTAGATGCGGGTTGGCTCCATCAGCAAGTCGCTGAGCGCGGTGCCGTCGAGTTGTGCAGTTTTGATATCAACCTTGGCTACTTCAATGATTTTACGAATCAAAGAATAACCATTGGAGTGTGGGCCGGAAGATGGTAGAGCAATCAAGACATCACCCGCAGCAACTTGGGTGCCATCAATGATCTCTTCTTTTTCAACGACACCGACACAAAAGCCGGCTAAATCGTAATCTTCGCCCGTATACATACCTGGCATTTCTGCAGTTTCACCGCCGACCAGCGCGCAACCTGCTTGCTCACAACCTTCGCCAATACCGGTCACAACCTGTGCAGCGATATCTACATTGAGTTTGCCTGTAGCGTAGTAGTCGAGGAAAAACAGTGGTTCAGCGCCACTCACGATCAAGTCGTTCACGCACATGGCAACTAAATCGATACCGATTTTCTCATGTTTGTTCAGATCAATGGCCAGGCGCAGTTTAGTACCGACACCGTCAGTGCCCGATACTAAAACGGGCTTTTTATAACCTTCTGGAATCTCACATAAAGCACCAAAGCCGCCCAAACCACCGAGTACTTCAGGACGGGCTGTGCGTTTAGCAACGCCTTTAATGCGTTCAACGAGTGCTTCACCA
>JAAZCO010000113.1 GCA_012513235.1 Gammaproteobacteria bacterium | reverse complement strand
TCGATCGGGTTAATCCAGTTCACATCGCGCGTGAGTAAAGTGCGTGAAAACAGCCAAGGGTGCTGATTGCCTTGACCGACAATCAAAACATTACGCTTGAGGTCTTTAGCCAGTACGTACCACGCTTCTTCACTGGCATCTTTGAGTCCGCCGATACCTAAACCTTGGCGCTGGCCAATAGTGTGATACATCAAACCATTGTGTTGACCTAGTTCAATACCATCTACGGTTTCAATCACGCCGGGCTGGGCAGGTAAGTACTGCTTGAGAAAGTCAGTAAAGCGACGTTCACCAATAAAACAGATACCGGTTGAATCTTTTTTCTTGGCGGTGATTAAGCCATGTTGCTGCGCAAGTTCGCGCACAGCAGGTTTTTCATACTCACCGACCGGAAATAAAGTTTTATGAATTTGCGCTCCACCTACAGCATGTAAAAAGTAGCTTTGATCTTTGTTACCGTCCACACCTTTGAGCAGTTCGCTAACGCCATTCACATCACGGCGACGTACATAGTGACCGGTGGCAATCAGATCAGCCCCAAGTTGCTCTGCGTAATCAAGAAAGGCTTTAAATTTGATTTCACGGTTGCATAAAATATCAGGGTTGGGCGTGCGGCCTGCTTTGTATTCTTCAAGGAAATGCTCAAAAACATTATCCCAGTACTCGGCAGCAAAGTTTGCAGCATGCAGCTTGATGCCCAGCGTATCGCAAACCGCTTGTGCATCAGCGAAGTCTTCTTTCGCGGTGCAGTACTCAGTGCCGTCATCCTCCTCCCAGTTTTTCATAAACAAGCCTTCCACTTGGTAGCCTTGCTGGATAAGCAATAGGGCTGCAACGGAAGAATCAACACCGCCAGACATGCCGACGATTACACGCGTTTCAGAAGGGATCAATGAAGGAGTATGCATGGCCATTTAAATAAGCTGATTAAAGAAAAAGACTTTAGCAGATTTGCGCACCACTAGGGAGGGCAACACTGCTGCAGATTAGTTTTTAAAGATATCCAAGGAAAAGCGTGTACCACTTAAATAGTCGTCGACACTGCGCAACACCATCGGGCTGCGCCACAGTTCACGCTGCTCAAGCAACTCGTCACGAGTCAGCCAGACCGGACCAATGATGCCCTTATCTAAAGTATGATTAGGGCGCTGCTGTAAAGCGCGACCGGCAAAACATACGCGTTGGTAGGTCACGTTATTGCTTGGTGCTGTGTAGAGGTGGATGCCCAGCAGGTGGGAAATTTCAATATCCCAGCCGGTTTCTTCTAAAGTTTCGCGAATAGCGGCTTGAATTAGACTTTCGTCCATTTCTAAGTGGCCTGCAGGCTGGTTTAATACAATGCGTTGTTCAGCATGCTCTTTAACGAATAAAAAGCGTCCATCTTTTTCGATAACAGTGGCAACTGTAATGTGTGGAGTGAAGCGTGTCATGCGTAAGCTCCTCAAGGTGCTGGTTTGCTGGTATGATTGTTCGCTGCATATTTATGCATTTGTTCGAGATTGAGCGATGTTAGACATAAATACTTGTAGTTAATGAATAGTTTGACTACAGCAACTTATCCAGTAATCGTATAAAGCGTGTATGATACGCGCTGCACATTTGCGTTCGAGAGTATGACAAACGCAAAAATGAGTTAAAAGAGTTCGTGTGACTTTTTCCACCCATTAAAGGTCACACATGCTTAAGAAGATTGAATTATCGCTGTCAGGCCACACGCGTGACAGATTTTTGAAGACCACGTAAAGACGGAGTCCAGCATGGGATACCAAAAGATCCAAGTGCCAGCCGGTGACAAAATCACCATTAATGCAGATATGACGTTAACCGTACCAAACAACCCAATCATCCCTTACATTGAAGGCGATGGTATTGGTGTTGATATCAGCCCAGTAATGATCAAAGTGGTTGATGCGGCAGTTGAAAAAGCCTACGCAGGCAAGCGCAAGATTTCCTGGATGGAAGTTTTCGCTGGTGAAAAAGCAACTCAGGTTTATGATTCAGAAACTTGGTTGCCAGAAGAAACTTTGAACGCAGTACGTGACTACGTTGTTTCTATTAAAGGTCCTTTGACTACGCCAGTTGGCGGCGGTATTCGTTCATTGAAC
>JAAZCO010000112.1 GCA_012513235.1 Gammaproteobacteria bacterium | reverse complement strand
ATGCAGCATGCTTGACTTGCCCGTACCATTGCGGCCAATAATGCACACGCGCTCGCCACGCGCAATTTGCCAGGAAACATCCTCCAACAATGGAGTCGCGCCGTAAGCGAGTGATACTTGAGTTAATTTGAGCAAAGTCATTATGGTTCTCCTAAAATCTGCGACGTATTGTACAGGTTAGTGCGATGATTCGTTGGATATCTGTATTTAAGCACTAGCGCAGCTCTTTCCCCCCTGTACACAAGCAGCTAAGCTGTGCTGCCTTTACCTGTAGAACTGCGTTTTATGGGTGCTTACTGGGCATTTATTTTTAGGATTTCTTATGCGCAGTCTCTATTTATTACCTTTATCTTTACTCCTGACACTGTGCTCGCCACTGACCACAGTGCAGGCTGCTTCGCTAGCTCAGCAACGTGTTATCTATGATCAAGCGCAAGCGGCACTCAGCAAAAATGACACCTCAGTCTATTTCAGCAATCGGGTGGCTTTGCGTGATTACCCGCTCACACCCTACTTAGCTTACGATGAACTGACCCAGCGCCTGTCCACGGCCAGTTCCGCTGAAGTTGAGCGATTTTTACTTGAGCACGGTGATTTGCCACAGATCAAGTGGATGAAGCTGCGCTGGTTGCGTTTATTGAGCGAGCGCAATCAATGGCCTTTATTTTTAAAATACTACAGCCCCGAATTACAATTCACTGAACTGGACTGCCGTTTTGCCCGCTACCAGCATGCACAAGGTCAAAGCCAAGCAGCCTTTGCCAGTGCAGAAAAACTCTGGCTCAGCGCGCAATCACAACCCAATGCCTGCGATGCTTTATTTGATACGTGGCGCGCCGCGGGCCATCTGACTGAAGATAAGATCTGGCAACGCCTGAAGCTAGCCACCGACGCCCGTAACTACGGTGTGGCCAATTATTTAGTTAAGTTACTCGACACTCAGCACGCGCATGGGCAGCGCCTGATTGATGTTGCACAAAAACCTGACCTGCTTAAGCAAACCGCACGCTTTAACGGTACAGACGCACGCAGCGCGGAAGTGATAGCTTTGGGTTTACGCAAGTTGGCTACACAAGACCTCGATGCCAGCGTCCTTCTGCTCAGCCATTATGAAAAGCAAGTGGCCTTTAGCCCTGCCGATCGCCTCACTCTAGCCAACGACATTGGTTTACGTCTAGCCAAACGTTTTGATGTACGTGCCTTAGCGATGATGGAAAAATATGACCCTAAGATGCAAAACGAAAACCTCAGCGAATGGCGCGCGCGCCTGCTATTGCGCTTAGGCCGCTGGAATGAAGCCAATCAAATCACCCGCCAGTTGCCCAATGACCTCAGTAACAGTAATCGCTGGCGGTATTGGCAAGCTCGCAGCCTGCAACTGGCTCAACCTAAAAGCCAGCAACCCTTAGTGTTGTATCAACCTCTAGCGCGCGAACGTGACTTCTATGGTTTTATGGCCGCTGACCACAGTCAACAGCCCTACCACTTGCAACACCAAGCCTTAGCTTTACAGCCACAGACCTTACAAAAGGTGCGCAACGCTGCAGGACTCAAACGTGCTTTAGAGTTTTATGCGCGCGATGAAATGACTGAGGCGCACCGCGAGTGGTATCACTTAAGTAACTTT
>JAAZCO010000111.1 GCA_012513235.1 Gammaproteobacteria bacterium | reverse complement strand
GATGTTGCTGAAGATGACACCATTATTGATCGTGAAGGCGTGAGTCTGATCATTGATCCTATGAGTTTTCAGTATTTGGTGGGTGCAGAAGTTGACTATACAGAAGGCTTAGAGGGTTCACGTTTTGTGATCAATAACCCTAATGCAACCACAACCTGTGGCTGTGGCTCATCCTTCTCTATCTAAGTGACAGCTTCTTTATGCAGGATAAATGGCGCCAAGTATGCGTAAGCCTCTGGCGCCAGTGACTGCTGGTCGATTTGCTGCAATGCCTTGAAGACAGCAATGTGCTAGCCAAGCAAATGCCATTGCTTCCATCCAATCTGCGCAAATACCGATCGAGTCAGTGCTTGCAATAGTGCACTGAGGCAGTAAGCGCTCTAGGCGCTCCAGCAAATTCTGATTGTGTGCACCACCACCACAGACCCAGATAGCCTTGGTTTGTGCTTGTGAAAATTGAATAGACTCAGCAATAGTACGTGCTGTCAGTTCACATAAAGTGGCTTGCACATCTTGTTCGGTAATAGCCTCATGCTGCGACAGTAAACTCAGCAACCATTCTAAGTTGAATAGCTCACGACCTGTGCTTTTAGGGCCCTGTGCGGCAAAAAATGGTTCTTGTAGCATGCTTGCTAGTAGTTGTTGATTGACATCACCGCTTGCAGCCCAAGTACCATCTTGATCGAATGCCATGTTTTTCTGATGTTGAATCCAAGCATCCATTAAAACGTTACCAGGGCCACAATCAAAGCCGTAGGTGTCTTGCTCTTCGGCTAATAAAGTGACGTTACTAAAACCACCAATATTTAATATGGCGCAAGGTTTAGCGTGATCTTTAAATAGCATGTCATGAAACGCAGGCACTAATGGTGCGCCTTGTCCGCCGGCGGCAATATCACGACTACGGAAATCAGTTACGACACAGATACCAGTTAACTCAGTTAGCAGTGCAGGGCTACCAATTTGTAGAGTAAAACCTTGAGCTGGCTCATGGCGAATGGTTTGGCCGTGACTGCCAATAGCGCGTATTTGTGTAGCTGAGGTGTTTGTATCTTGGAGTAGTTGGTGGACACCTTGTGCCGCCAGCTTGGCCCATTGTTGCTCTGCGAGAGCGGCGCGCTGAATTTCATCGGGACCGCTGCTGCATAAGGAGAGAAGATCATTTTTAAGCTGTGCTGGCATGGGCACATATTGACTAGCAACGTGCCGACAACTGGAATCGATATCCACTAAGCTGATATCGATTCCATCTAGGCTGGTGCCTGACATAATGCCAATATAAAACATTATTGCTGTTCGTTTAGCGCGAGCTGAGTATTTTCTTGTGTATTTTTGTTGGTATCGAGTTTAGCCAGTAAAGGTTTGCTGAACTCCATAAAGCGCTTTTTCTCTGAAGCATGGATAGGATCAGAAATAGGTAACTTTTGGCTCAATGGATCTACGTGTACACCATTTACCTGAAACTCATAATGTAAATGTGGGCCTGTGGATAAGCCTGTTGTACCAATATAACCAATGACTTGACCTTGTTTGACGTTGCTACCTGCGCGTACACCTTTAGCAAAACCTTGCATATGAGCATAAAGGGTTTGATAGCGTTGGCCGTGCTTAATCACCACTGTATTACCGTAACCACCTTTACGGCCGGCTAGGGTTACACGACCGTCGCCAGCTGCTTTAATAGGTGTGCCACGTGGAGCGGCATAATCAACACCTTTGTGCGCGCGAATACGGTTTAGGATAGGGTGCTTACGACCGTTGGAGAAACGCGAACTAATGCGTGCAAAGTCAACTGGCGTACGAATAAACGCTTTGCGTAAACTCGAGCCATCTGCAGCATAGTAACTGGTGCTGCCTTGTTTGTCGGTATAACGAACAGCGGTATAGAGTTTGCCGCGATTGACAAAACGAGCAGCTAAAATATTACCTGTACCAATGGTTTCGCCATCTAGAGTTTTTTCTTCGTAAACCAATTCAAATTCATCGTTAACTCGTAAGTCTTGGGCGAAATCAATGTCGTAACCAAAAATATTTGCCATATCTAAAGCTAGGCCGTATGGAATGCCTGCTTTTCCGGTGGCTGAAAATAAAGAGCCTTCAATGACCCCTTGTGCATACTTCTCGCT
>JAAZCO010000110.1 GCA_012513235.1 Gammaproteobacteria bacterium | reverse complement strand
TGCGCGTTATGATGGCCTGCGCTAGTGTTAGGAAATATTTTCACTCCATCCCAAGGGATCCGCTCGTGGTTGTTAATCACAAACTATTGATAGGCACGTTACCCGCGGCATCCGGCCGTTGGCGTTGGCGCGTCTAAAATGTATTGGTCGTCTTAACTTAGGCGACAGAGTTTGTGTTTCCCCTTTTTTCCTCTTGCCACGAGGCTGACATGACCCACGAAGAATTTTTGCGTTTAGCTGCACAAGGTTATAACCGTATTCCTTTGGCACGCGAAACCTTAGCTGATTTTGATACACCGCTCTCGATTTACTTAAAACTGGCTGATGCGCCTTATTCTTACCTATTGGAGTCTGTGCATGGCGGTGAGAAGTGGGGACGTTTTTCTATCATTGGTTTGCCCAGTCGTACGCGTTTACGTGTAGATGGCAAGCGCGTACGGGTGATTACCGATGAGCGCGTGATCGAAGATCTGGAAGTGGACGATCCACTGGCCTTTGTCGAGCAGTTTAAAAACCGTTATCAAGTGCCTACTTTGCCAGGTCTACCGCGCTTTAATGGCGGCTTGGTCGGCTACTTTGGCTACGACAGCGTGCGTTATGTCGAGCAGCGTTTAGCGCAATGCCCAAATCCTGATCCATTGGGCACACCGGATATTCTCTTGCTGGTATCGGATGCTGTGGTGGTGTTTGATAACTTATCTGGCAAGTCGCACCTGATTGTTTTAGCCGACCCCAGTAAGCCCGATGCCTACGAGCAAGGTTTGCTCGAGCTCGAATTGCTCAGTGCGCAATTGTGCAAGCCACTGACGCCACGTTTAGGTGTGGATCTCAATGAGCTCAATAGCCCAGAGCCTGAGTTTACTTCCAGCTTTAGTCGTGAAGATTATCAAAAAGCGGTGCTGCAGATTAAAGACTATATTGCTGCCGGTGATTGCATGCAGG
Organism: Gammaproteobacteria bacterium; assembly: GCA_012513235.1. Taxonomy (GTDB): domain Bacteria; phylum Pseudomonadota; class Gammaproteobacteria; order Pseudomonadales; family Pseudomonadaceae; genus Denitrificimonas. The sequence continues at coordinate 910 of JAAZCO010000110.1, read as the reverse complement.
TGGTGATCTCGCAGCGTATGTCCGTACCTTTTACCGCAGCGCCGATTGATTTGTACCGTGCGCTGCGCTGTTTTAACCCTACACCTTATATGTACTTCTTTAACTTTGCTGAATTCCATGTGGTGGGTAGCTCACCGGAAGTATTAGTGCGTGTGGAAGACGGCTTAGTCACTGTGCGTCCGATTGCTGGTACCCGCCCGCGTGGCGCCACTGAAGAGCAAGATATTGCCCTTGAGCATGAGTTGTTAGCCGATAAAAAAGAATTGGCTGAGCACTTGATGCTAATTGATCTAGGTCGTAACGACGTCGGTCGAGTAGCAGAGACCGGCAGCGTTAAAGTGACTGAGAAAATGATTATTGAGCGTTATTCCAACGTGATGCATATCGTCTCTAACGTCACCGGCCAATTGCGTGACGATCTCAATTCTATGGACGCTTTACGTGCGATTTTACCGGCGGGTACTTTGTCGGGTGCGCCGAAAGTGCGTGCTATGGAAATTATTGATCAGCTCGAGCCCATTAAGCGCGGAGTGTATGGCGGTGCCGTGGGTTATTGGGCGTGGAATGGCAATATGGATACCGCGATTGCCATCCGTACCGCAGTGATTAAAAACGGTCAACTGCATGTGCAAGCCGGTGCGGGAATTGTCTCGGACTCACAGCCTGAGTTGGAGTGGGAAGAAACCCTAAATAAGCGCCGCGCCATGTTTAAAGCGGTGGCCTTGGCTGAAAAAAGTAAGCCAAACAGCTGATGTTTTAAGATGTCTTCAAGTTTTAATTGTTAAGGATAGGTGCAAATGTCGAATCGAATCAGAGTAGCGATTGCCGGTTATGGCAATTTAGGACGTGGCGTTGAATCAGCGTTGGCACAAAACCCAGATATGCGTCTGGTCGGTGTGTTCAGTCGTCG
>JAAZCO010000109.1 GCA_012513235.1 Gammaproteobacteria bacterium | reverse complement strand
ATATAGTTACCGTAGCGGGGTTTGATCGTGAGCAAAGATCCTTGACTACCAGGTTGTGCGTAAATCATAAGCGTCGCCTCGTTATCTACAATGCCTGCGCCAATCGCGGGCACGATACCCTTCGATCATAACGACTCTTGTGACGAACGAAAGCTTTACCGCAAGAAACTCACCTCGACCTTAGTCGTTAACAAAATAATATACTTAATCGCAATCATTAAACGATTTACGCAAAAGCACACCCTAGCGTGCGGTAGAAGTCGAGCGACTGCTCCACACAGTCAACACAGCGACGAATGTCCCCAGCACCACACCGATCAAGTGCGCCTGTACAATCACTCTCACGCCTTCAAGCTCGGCTTGATAACCCGCTTGCGCACGCCATACTTCCCAGAGCACTTTACCCCATACCGCAATCAAGCCCAGCGCATACCAGCGCTGATATAAACAAGCACAACGCAAACATATCAAACTCACTAAGGCATGCAGCACCCCAGAAAGACCGTTATACCAAGCTAAATCAGGATAGAAATACAGCAAAGCTAGGCTGATGAGTACCGAAAACACCAAGCCATAACGCAGAAGATCTAGAGCTTTTATACTGTCTAAAAAAACAACATACAGCGCAACAGCAGCCATAGCATTGAGCGCCAAGTGAGTGGCATGGCTATGGACAAAATGCCCAGTCCACAGCCGCCACACTTGCCCTGCTAAAATCTGCTGACGTTCGTACTCCAGTGCCGCAGCAAAAACCTGCAACACACACAGCACCACAACAAAGAGTGCAACGCCAGACAGTGTTCTAAGCGCGACGAGCACCAAGCGTCCTTCTTAGCGTCAACATCAGCGCGATTCCAGCCAAAAGCATCACTAAAGGCCACTGCAACGCTCCGCCCCCACCGCTATAACCTTGACGACGTGAGACTTGCACGCTTTTATCCTGTTTAATCCGCTCTTTAAAGCGACTCAACTCTGCGGCTAAGTTGTTTGACATATCCGCCATCGCTAATTCAAACCCCTCACTGCGTGTTGCACGATTAACCTGCTCGACCTCAACCAAAGTCGATGAGCGCTTATTTTCACTGACACCCGGCGCACGCAACAGCATTTTGCGCGAGTTCACATCAAACACTGCGGTATCAACAAAAGTAGTCACTTCATTTTGGTTACCTTTAATTAAGTAAGCGCCCACAATAGTCCAATACAACAACGAGCTTTTAGTTTCCGAACTGACTGCAACCTGATCATAAGACACCAAAGCCACTACATCTAAGCCATAGAGGCGCGCTATCTGATCCACACCTTCAAAACCTTTGGTTGAGCGCATATAGGTGTCAGGAATGATGTTGATCTCTCGCACATAATCAAGCCCGGCAAATTTCTGCTTAACTTGCTCTAGCAGTTGCATTTTTTTCGCTTCAGGTAAGACTAAATCAGTGCTTTTTTGACTGGGAACAAAGGCCAGTCCGACTGTTAAGGGTAAACGTAAATGCGGGATGGTTTCTTCATACTTAGGCGGCACCTGCCCTTCTGGGTACAAGTAATCCACTAAGCTGCTCGATACACCACGGCGCCCATCACTGCCAAAACCTGCGCAAGCACTTAACTGCAATACCAGCATCACCAGCAACCCGATCTTTATTATTGATTTCATATATTGTCCTTAATATGGGTATTCACACAGTGCACAACAGACGCAGTTGATTGAGTGCTACACCTGCGTCACGTACATATATCAGTCCACACATAAGCCTAAATGCCGATGGCGACCGCCGCATAATATACCGCGCTCCTCACACCGAGCAAAGTACCCGCCCACGACAGCATGATGCTTGGCCTTGACCCAATAAAAAAGGGTGGACACTTACGCATCCACCCTCGATTGCCACTCTTTATTTAATTATTTAACCGCAGCGGAAACACCATACCCCGTCTGGCCTCGCACATACTGATCGGCAAAAGCTTCACGCTCAGCTGCCGCAGCGACACTTTGATCCTTCATGGACACAAAGTAAGCCAAAGCAAAGGCAATCGGCATGGAGAATAACGCTGGCTGCGTGTACGGGAAAACCGCTTGAGCAAAACCAAACACATCCACCCACACAGATTTAGATAAGACAACAAAGGTGACTGAGCTGGCCAAACCACCGTAACCACCGGCCAATGCACCACGCGTGGTCAGGTTGCGCCAGTACATGGAGAGAATCAGCACTGGGAAGTTAGCTGAAGCAGCTACACCAAAGGCTAACGCCGCCATAAAGGCTACGTTCATCTGCTCAAAGGCCATCCCCAACAGAATCGCCACCACCCCCAAACATACGGTCGCAATTTTCGTCACACGTAACTCTTGTTTTTCTGTCACCTTGCCGCGCTTATACACTTCGGCGTACAAGTCATGAGCAATAGCTGTGGCACCGGCCAAAGCTAAACCTGCAACCACTGCCAAAATCGTTGCAAAAGCCACCGCAGAGAGGAAGCCCAGCAGCATATTACCGCCCACCGCTTGCGCTAAGTGCATGGCCACCATATTACTACCGCCCAGCAGTGCAGCGCCCAACTCACCACCTTCAAAGAAGCTGGTGTTCTGGCCCACAATCACAATGGCAGCCACACCCATAATCGCAATCACGTTAAAGAAGTAAGCAATAAACACTGAAGCATACAACACTGACTTACGTGCTTCTTTGGCATTGGACACCGTAAAGAAACGCATAAGGATATGTGGCAGACCTGCAGTACCAAACATTAAGCCTAAGCCCATCGAAATCGCAGTAATTGGGTCAGACAACAAGCTGCCTGGCTGCACTAAATTATCACCTAAACTGTGCACAGCACTGGCTTCAGTGATCAGCTTGTCATAGCTAAAATCAAACTGTGAAAACGCCAGCAGCATGACGCAGGTACCACCAAACAGCAGTAAGCACGCCTTAATAATCTGCACCCAAGTGGTCGCGACCATGCCACCAAAGGTGACATAGACAATCATCAAACCACCGACGATAAACAGCGCCAGCGTATACTCTAACCCGAAGAGTAAGCGAATCAACTGCCCTGCCCCAACCATCTGTGCAACCAAGTAGAAGCACACCACAATCAATGAACTGATGGCAGCCATGGTACGAATTTTGCGCTGATTTAAACGATAAGAGGTGATATCAACAAAGGTGAACTTACCTAGATTGCGTAGGCGCTCTGCCATTAAGAATAGAATAATCGGCCAGCCTGCAAAGAACGCCACCATATAGATGTACGCATCCACACCCGACATATAAATCATGGCGGTAAAACCCAGCAAGGTTGCCGCTGACATATAGTCGCCGGCAATGGCTAAACCGTTTTGAAAACCAGTAATACCGCCGCCTGCCGTATAGAAGTCCGAGGTTGATTTGGTACGACGCGCAGCCCAGACGGTAATCAGCAGCGTCATCACCACAAAGATAAAGAACATACTGATCGCCGGAACGTTCAGTGGTTTATCCGCAGCCAATGCCAAAGGACTCAATGCCAATAGCGACACGCCCAGTAATGATTTAACCGGCGTGGTGATGCAGTTTTTAGTCGTCATAGCTTATCCCCTGCCGCAATGGCTTCATCAATCAACTCTTCGTTAATTCGATCAAATTCAGTATTGGCACGGCGCACATAGAGCCACGTCAGCAATAAGAAAAAGCTGAACTGGAAAAATCCAGCTATTACGCCATATGTCAGCTTGCCACTGCCAATCTGCCTGCCAATCACCTCAGGGAAAAATGCCACCTGCATAATAAAGCCGTAGAAGAGCACTAAAACGATGATGCTAAGTATCGTCGCAAAACGTCTGCGCTTAGATACCAGCTCATCGAACTTGGGATTATTGCGAATATGCGCATAAATATCTTTAGCCATAACCTACCCTTAACGTGTGAACCACGTATTTTTTATTGTTGTGTACAAGGCGTTTTTACTTACTAAAAAACTCCACAAGCCCTGCTATTTCAGTCCTTGCTCTCAATGCTGCTGCTTAAAAAGCACGCGCACACTGCTTGGGTTTTTCATTCAACTCGAGTATATGTAGCTTGCCTTACGATAAACACACACAAAAAAGCAGATTCGATATGCAAAAATACATCAACCTGTTGCGCACGTTAAATTGGAATGACTTAAAGTTTTTTCTGGAAGTAGCCCGTTGCGGCCGCGTTACCAGCGCAGCAAAGCGCCTAGGCGTTGACTACACCACTGTGTCGCGGCGCATTGCCAGCCTTGAAGGTACATTAGGAACATTGCTGTTTGAGAAATCGCGCAATACTGGGTTTAAGTTAACCAGTGAAGGCTTAGCGCTGCGCGAGAGCATTCAGGCCATTGAAGCCATGATGCAAAATGCCTGCGAGGAAATTACCGGAACCGATATCGCACTCTCAGGCAAGGTGCGCATTGGCTGTACCGAAGGTTTTGGTGGGTTGTTTTTAGCACCGCAGTTAACGCATTTTCAAAAGCAGTACCCGAAGATCTCGATTGATCTACTGCCGGTACCGCACTTTGTGAACTTAACCAATCGCGAGGCCGATATAGGTATCACCCTTGAGCGCCCTACCCGCGGCCCTTTTGTCAGTACAAAGCTATGCGATTATCGTTTACAGCTGTACGCCACAGCAGAGTATTTAGCGCAACACGAGCCCATTCGCTGTATTAACGATCTACCCAAGCACTCGTTTATTAATTATGTAGCTGATTTAACCTTTAGTAGTCGGCTGCATTACTTGGATCAATTTATTCACCAAGCCAAAACACCCTTCTGTACTACAGGTGCTATCTCGCAATACTTTGCCTGCTTGCAAGGCCAGCATTTAGCTATTTTACCGTGTTTTATTGCTGATCAAGACCCACGCCTACAGGCTGTATTGCCGGATGAAGTGCGCGTCACCAATACTTTTTGGATTTCTTGCCACGAAGACTTTCGCAAGCTGAAACGCATTCGGGTGATTTGGGATTATATTCGCGCTGCAGCTGAGCACAACCAAGAGCTTTTTATGGGTAACAGTCGGGAGTTACAGTTACTGCCGACTGTGTGACACGGCTCGTTGCCTTGCTCTACTGCAGCTAGCAAGGCAACTTTTAAAGCATTAAACAGCATTACACCTCTGGTGTACGCAACGCTTCATTGAGCTGGTCAACCACCAATGCCCAGTCACCGTCAGAACACAGCAGCTCTTTTAAGAGCTGACGCTGCCCTTCATTCCAGAACTCAGCATCGAGCACGTTCACTTCATCGGGCAAGTGATGCTCGCTGATAAACTTGGCCACACCTTCAGGCGTGCCGTCCAAGCCCAGTTGCAAAAACAAATTGGTCATACGTGCTGTTGCAGTCATAAGGTTGCTCTCCATGTTTATCATTGACGCTTACAGCATAACCATAAAGCAGAGGATTTAACATGACTGTTGAGCCTGTTTTAGGTCGATGCTGTGTATTCAAACATAACAATACACAGCAACACTGAACTATGATTACTCTTGCACAACACCCACCAACTGCAAGTCAACTCCTTGCGCCAAGCTGTCACCCACTGGACATTTACCGCCAATAAAGGCAACAAAGGCATCAATATCCGCCTGCGCTGAAGGTGATTTAATGTGATAGGTGTAGCGAATAGCTGAATAACCACAGCGCACATCGGCCTTATCCATGTAGCCATCGGAGTCTAAGTCGCCTTCAAGCTCCACCCAGAAATCATCCAACTGCACTTTAAAGCGCTTAGCATAGACGCGCGCAACAATCGCTTGGCACGCACCTAAAGCACCGAGTAAAGCCTCAACTGGATTCATACCTAAGTCAGTACCACCCTCTGCCACTGGCTCATCGAGCGTTAACTCAAAGCCACGCGAACTCACCTTAACCTGAGTACCCTGCTTTAAATGTGCAGTTGCTTTAAATTGTTCAATCGCCATATATCACTCCTTACTGAGTCTAATCTAAGAAAATAACAACGCATGGTCGCAGATACCTTGTCACCAGCGCAAACCCACAGGTAAAAACTCACTGGAAATGAGTTAAACTGCCGTTATTATTTAGATTACAGGTGATGATGATGGCCAAAGCAATGGCGCGACATATTTTAGTCAACACTAAAGAAGAAGCTGAAGCGATTAAAGCACGCCTCGAGAAAGGCGATCCATTTGATAAGCTTGCGCGCAAGTATTCAACCTGCCCGTCCGGCAAAAAAGGTGGGGATTTAGGCGAGGTGCGCCCAGGACAACTGGTGAAGTCGATTGATAATGTGATTTTCAAAAAACCGGTACGCATGATTCATGGACCGGTTAAATCACAATTTGGTTACCACTTAGTGCACGTGTTCTTCCGTGACTAAGTGGTGCACCTGTGTGTTATTAAACCACTACACCCTGGCTGCGTAGGTAGTCGTCATAAGTACCGTGGAAATCATTGATGCCATGCTCAGTCAGCTCAATAATGCGCGTGGCCAAAGATGAGACAAACTCACGGTCGTGACTGACGAAAATCAGCGTGCCAGGATAGTTTTCTAGGGCTAAGTTCAAGGCTTCAATGGATTCCATATCCAAGTGGTTGGTCGGCTCATCCATCAGCAACACGTTGGGCTTTTGCAAAATCAATTTGCCAAACAGCATACGACCTTGCTCACCACCGGAAATCACTTTGACTGATTTCTCGATATCGTCACCCGAGAACAGCATGCGGCCCAAAGTGCCACGCACCATTTGCTCGCCGTCTTGGGTCCAGCGACTCATCCAATCAAACAAGTTGATATCATCGGCAAAGTCACTGGCATGGTCTTGTGCGTAATAGCCAATATCGGCGCTGTCGGTCCACTTTACATGACCACTCATCGGTGCCAACTCACCCATCAAGGTGCGCAGCAAGGTGGTTTTACCGATACCGTTTGGACCAATAATCGCCACACGCTCTTCTGCTTCAACTTGCAGATTAAGGTTATCGAATAACACCTGACCATCAAAACCTTGGCTCAACTCATGCAAGACCACGGCTTGGCGGTGCAGTTTTTTCGCCTGATCAAAGCGAATAAATGGGCTGATACGCGTAGAAGGCTTCACTTCATCCAGTTGAATTTTATCTATCAAGCGCGCTCGGCTGGTGGCCTGCTTGGCTTTTGAGGCGTTAGCAGAGAAACGGCTGACAAAACTTTGCAACTCGGCAATCTGTGCTTTCTTCTTGGCGTTATCACCCAGTAGACGCTCACGTACCTGAGTGGCAGCGGTCATATATTCGTCATAGTTACCTGGAAACAGACGTATCTCGCCGTAATCCAAGTCAGCCATATGCGTACACACACTGTTGAGGAAGTGTCGGTCGTGGGAAATAATAATCATGGTGCAGTTACGGTTGCTAAGAATATCTTCCAACCAGCGAATGGTATTGATATCCAAGTGGTTAGTTGGCTCATCGAGCAGCAACACTTCAGGATCAGAGAACAAGGCCTGCGCCAGCAAGACGCGCAGCTTCCAACCTGGCGCCACTTCGCTCATTGGGCCAAAGTGCTCATCGACACCGATACCTAAACCAAGCAGGAGCTCACCAGCACGGGATTCAGCGGTGTAGCCATCCATTTCGGCGAACTCAGTTTCCAGTTCAGCCACTGCCATACCGTCTTCTTCGGTCATTTCTGGCAAAGAATAAATACGATCGCGTTCAGCTTTAACTTTCCACAGCTCTTCGTGGCCCATGATGACGGTATCAATCACAGTGAATTGCTCGTAAGCAAACTGATCTTGACGCAACTTACCCAAGCGCACATTCGGCTCAAGCATCACGTGACCGGCCGATGGCTCTAAATCGCCACCAAGGATTTTCATAAAGGTGGATTTACCACTGCCATTAGCACCAATCAAACCGTAACGGTTGTTGTT
>JAAZCO010000108.1 GCA_012513235.1 Gammaproteobacteria bacterium | reverse complement strand
TGCTTGACGACCATAGAACGTTGGAACCACCTGATCCCATCCCGAACTCAGAAGTGAAACGATGTATCGCCGATGGTAGTGTGGGGTTTCCCCATGTGAGAGTAGGTCATCGTCAAGCGCTTACACCAAAACCCCAGATCATATGATCTGGGGTTTTTTTATGCCCAAAGAAAAGTAATATGCCCACACAAAAACAGACCGCTTCAAGCACCATGCCACAGATGCAGCTGCAGCAGTGACACCAGTTGGCGCAAAAGCCCTAAGTAGGCTGTCATTATTCATTCTGATCAAGGCTTACATCTCAGCAGTGACGAGTGGAATCGGTTTTATCCGCTCACAATCTATCGGCTATCATGAGCAGGCGGAGCAACTTTTCGGATATTACATTGAGGTGTTTTATAATCGTTGTCGAAGGCATAGCCATTTAGGCCAGTTCTCACCGGCAGATTATGAAGAAAGAGAACGTCTCAGAGAGGTAGTTGAGTGTTTAGTGTTTTAGTGGGGTATTAAAAGATTACCCGCACTTAGTGCACACGGAAACACGCTTATATCAAGCGCGCAAGCAAGGTTTAGAAGAGTCGATTTCAGGATTGCGTAAATCACTTAATCTTGTACAGCAAGAGTCAACACTCACGCGCTCTTTGGCTGAGGCTGGCGCTGCAAGTAACGTTGAGGTTTTAAAATTGCAACGTGAGGTTTCGGAGTTGCAGTTGAAAATCACTGATCGACGCTCTGAATATATGGTGTTGGCACGTGAAGAGCTCGGTAAGGCTAAAGCTGAAGCTGATTCGTTGGAGTCTGTGATTAAAGGGCGCTCAGATTCACTGCTACGCTTAACATTACGCTCACCGGTGCGCGTAATGTTAAAGGTAAAGCGTGTTTGAGTATCTAATGAAGCCTATTAATAAATCAAAAGAGGCTCTGCGTGAGCGCTAAGCAATAGAGCTTGCCCACTAAGAATCTGCCGTATTGGCCGAGTTTACTCTTGGCGACAAACTAACTGTGCGTTTATGCCTCGACATCGCTATAATCGCTATCTATTTAACTTTTGACTTTGGTTTGATGCTATGACCGAACTTGTTGTTGACTACATGCAGCGCCTTGGCCAATCTGCGCGCGAGGCTTCGCGTGTGTTGGCAAGAGCTAGTACTGCGCAAAAAAATCAGGCTTTATTAGCCACTGCTGATGCTTTAGATCAATCACGTGATGCTTTGCTTACAGCTAATGAATTGGATATGCAGGCAGGCCGTGCCAATGGTCTTGATGATGCGATGCTTGATCGTTTGGCGTTAAGCTCGACGCGTATTGATGACATGATTGAAGGCCTGAAGCAGGTTGCCGGGTTATCTGACCCTATTGGTGAAATCCGCGATATGCACTTTGTACCTTCGGGTATTCAAGTGGGTAAAATGCGTGTACCACTGGGAGTGATTGGTATTATTTATGAATCGCGTCCTAACGTGACCGTTGAAGCGGCGAGCCTATGCATTAAATCAGGTAACGCGACAATTTTACGTGGTGGTTCAGAAGCGATTCATTCCAACCAAGCTATTGCTCAATGTATCAATACTGGCTTAGCAGTGGCAGGTTTTCCAGCTACTGCTGTGCAGGTGGTAGAAACCACAGACCGTGCTGCGGTTGGTGAGTTGATCACCATGCCTAAGTATGTGGATGTGATCGTGCCGCGTGGTGGCAAGGGTTTAATCGAGCGAATCAGTCGTGATGCTAAGGTGCCGGTGATCAAGCATTTAGATGGCGTGTGCCATGTGTATGTTGATCAAGCAGCTGATGCGCAAAAAGCGATTCGTATTGCCGATAATTCCAAAACGCAGCGTTATGCACCTTGCAATGCCATGGAAACTTTATTGGTGCATGAATCACAAGTGGAGGCCGTATTGCGTCCTTTGCTGGATATTTATGCTGCTAAGCAGGTTGAATTGCGTGGTTGTGAAAAAACCTGCGCTTTATTTGCAGAGCAAGTGCAAGCTGTTACTGCAGATGACTGGGCTGCAGAGTACAATGCACCCATCTTAGCGATTCGCATTGTGGCATCACTAGATGAAGCCATTGAACATATCAACACCTATGGCTCACAACACACTGACAGTATTGTTACAGAAAACTTTACTGATGCACGCCGTTTCTTAACCGAAGTGGATTCCAGTTCAGTGATGATCAACGCATCAACCCGCTTTGCTGATGGCTTTGAGTACGGTTTGGGTGCGGAAATTGGTATATCTACTGATAAGCTGCATGCTCGTGGTCCTGTTGGCTTACTTGGTTTAACCAGTGAGAAATATGTCGTATTCGGTGACGGACACGTGCGTGGCTAAGCGTATTGGTATGCTTGGTGGTACCTTCGATCCAGTGCACATTGGCCATTTGCGCAGTGCACTTGAGGTTGCTGAAAACTACGCCTTAGATCAACTCTTGTTGATTCCTAATGCGCAGCCACCGCACCGTGGTACGCCACAAGTCAGTGCACAGCAGCGTTTAGAAATGGTGCAATTGGCGGTTGCAGGCACTGACGTTCTCAGTGTTGATGATCGTGAGTTACGTCGTGATAAACCCTCCTGGAGCATTGATACCTTGTTATCATTGCGTGCTGAGTTGCATCAACAGGATCAGTTGTTACTGATTTTAGGTTGGGATGCCTTTTGTGGTTTACCCAGCTGGCATCGTTGGGATGAGTTATTAGAACATTGTCATATTTTAGTATTGCAGCGTCCCGATGCAGATATTGAAGCACCGCAGGTTTTACAAGACTTAGTGGCGGCAAAAAGCGTGAGTGGTCCGCAAACTTTGCAAGGTCCCAGTGGTCAAATCGCTTTTGTGTGGCAAACACCGTTGGCTATTTCAGCAACACAAATTAGACAACTATTAGCAACACAGCGTTGCGTACGGTATTTGGTACCAGATGCCGTTTTTAAATATATTGATGCTCACCAACTCTATCAAGAGAGATGAGCTTTTGAGGTTATGTACCCAATGCAAAATGAACAATTAGTTAAAGTAGTGATTGATGCTTTAGAAGATGTTAAAGCTAAAGATATCGTAACTATTGATGTGCGCGGCAAAACTAGCATCACAGACTTTATGATTATCGCTTCAGGCGGATCGGCGCGTCAGGTTAAGGCGTTGGCTGAAAACGTGATTGAAAAAGCTAAAGAGAACGGTGTTAGACCTGTTGGTCAAGAAGGTTTAGACGGTGGCGAGTGGGCTTTGATTGACTTAAATGATGTGGTTGTACACGTCATGCAAGTTGAAACCCGTGAACACTATGACCTTGAGCGTCTATGGATGGGTACTGAACAAGTGCGCGCACAGTTTGATGAGCAAGGCGCTGAGTAAGTGCGTATTCGCTTAATTGCTGTTGGCACCAAAATGCCACGCTGGGTGGAAGACGGTTGGCATGAATATGCTAAGCGTCTACCGAGCGAGCTACCGCTTGAGTTGGTAGAAATACCTTTAAATACTCGTGGTAAAAACGCGGATGTGCAACGCCTGATTAAACAAGAAGGTGATGCTATGCTGGCGAAAGTGCAGCCTGGCGAGCGTATTGTCACGCTAGAAGTGCATGGTAAGCCTTGGAGCACCGAGCAACTGGCGCAAGAGCTTGAGCGCTGGCGCTTAGAGGCACGCAATGTGAATCTAATGGTCGGCGGCCCTGAAGGCTTGGCGCCGCAAGTGTGTGAGCGCAGTGAGCAGCAATGGTCGTTATCACCATTAACCTTGCCACATCCTTTAGTGCGAATTCTTTTAGGTGAGCAGGTTTACCGTGCATGGACTGTGCTGAACGGTCACCCCTATCATAAGTAGCGAGCGGGTATGCCACCTCCTATTCGGTTAAAAGATCATGAGCGCGATACTCGACTGATCCGTTCGCGGATGTTGTTCGCGGGTCTTGCGCTGGTTTTTTTAACTCTATTGCTGATGGCGCGCATGTACTATTTGCAAGTTGTGCAGTTTGAGCATCACTCAACTCTTGCTGAAAATAATCGAATCCATGTGCAGTCTTTGCCGCCTACGCGTGGGATGATTTATGACCGTAATGGCTTAGTGCTTGCTGATAACAGAGCCAGCTTTAGTTTGACTCTGACCCGTGAGCGGGCAGGGGATTGGGAACAAGTACTGAACTCTATTATTGAGATTCTCGAGCTTGAGCCTGAGAGTCGCGAATTATTTGAGAAGCGAATTCGCCAAGGCCGTCGCCCGTTTGAACCTGTACCCGTGATGTTTGAGCTCAGTGAAGAGCAGATTGCACGTATTGCTGTGAATCAGTTCCGTTTGCCCGGTGTTGAAGTGGCGGCAAGTCTAGTACGTTATTACCCACAAAAAGAGCATTTTGCGCACTCGGTTGGCTATGTCGGACGTATTAACGAAAATGAGCTTAAGCGACTTGATCCAGTGAACTACAGTGGCACTCACCATGTGGGTAAAACGGGTATTGAGCGCTTTTATGAAGAGCAGTTGCACGGACAAGTCGGTTATGAAGAAGTGGAAACGAATGCGCGCGGTCGTGTACTGCGCGTACTCAATCGTGTTGAGCCAGTTTCTGGGCAGGACATTTATTTAACGCTAGATAGCCGTTTACAAGAAGCCGCTGAACTGGCTTTAGATGGGCGCCGCGGTGCTATTGTTGCTCTGGATCCCAATACGGGTGAAGTATTGGCGATGGTCAGTCAGCCCAGTTTTGACCCCAACCCGTTTGTCACTGGTATTAGCTTTAAGGCTTACGGTTTATTGCGAGACTCACCGGATCAGCCGTTATTTAACCGTGTGTTACGCGGTTTATATCCGCCTGGCTCGACCATTAAACCTATGATGGCTGTCGCGGGCTTAGATGCTGAAGTGATTACGCCAGCCTCACGAGTGTTTGACCCAGGTTTTTATAAATTACCTAATCATCAGCACCGCTATCGAAACTGGAATCGCTATGGTGATGGCTGGGTTGCACTTGATTTAGCGCTGGCGCGCTCCAATGACACCTACTTTTATGATCTAGCTCACAAGCTTGGAGTGGATCGTATTCATGAGTATATGACCCGTTTTGGTTTTGGTCAGCGTGTGGCGCTAGATATGTTTGAAGAAACCGCAGGTTTGATGCCGTCGCGAGATTGGAAACGCAGTCGTTATCGCCAACCTTGGTACCCCGGTGAAACCTTGATTTTGGGGATCGGTCAGGGCTATATGCAGGCCACTCCATTGCAGTTGGCACAATCCACATCCTTAATGGCCTCAAAAGGCCGCTGGATGAGTCCACATTTAGCCCGCAGTGTTGGTGGAGTGCAGCCAATAGTGGATGCGCAAATGCCGGATGATATTGTCTTGCGTGATAAAAACATTTGGCGTGCGGTACAACAAGGTATGGAAGATGTGCTACATGGAACACGCGGTACGGCACGTAAAGTGGGTGACTCCGCCTTGTACCGTATTGCTGGTAAGAGTGGTACTGCACAGGTAGTGGCGATTAAGCAGGGTGAGCGTTATAACCGCGATAAGGTGCAAGAACGTCACCGAGATCACGCCTTGTTTATAGCGTATGCACCTGCCGAGAAACCTGCGATTACTGTAGCGGTGATGGTGGAAAATGGTGAGTCAGGTTCAGGTGTTGCCGCGCCGGTGGCTAAGCAAGTTTTAGATGCTTGGCTGCTTAATGAGGAGGGCGAACTGAAAAGCGAGTATGTGACGGCTGACAGTCAGTTGCGCGCAGGGGGTAAACGATGAGCCGTGGTTTTGATCGGGAACTGTCTGATGGTGATGTGTTGCGTCGCCGCGCGTCTATTTTGCAGCGCGTACATATTGATGGTTGGTTGCTTTTTTTATTGCTGGTGCTGGGTGCGATTGGTTTATTTATCTTGTATTCTGCCGGTGGTAAAGATCAAGGCTTACTGATTAAACAGGCATCATCCTTTGGCCTGGGCTTATTTATTATGGCTGTGGTAGCGCAGTTTGATCCGCGATTTATGGCGAACTGGTCAGCGCTGTTTTATGTGATCGGCATTGTCTTGCTGATCATTGTGGAAGTCATTGGGCATAATGCTATGGGTGCTACGCGCTGGATTAGTATTCCAGGTGTTGTGCGCTTTCAGCCTGCTGAGTTGATGAAGATTTTTGTACCTATGACCTTGGCGTGGTACGTATCACGGCATAATTTACCGCCTTCATTTAAACGTATTCTGATCAGTGGGATTTTAATCGTCCTACCTTTTATATTGATTGCGCGTCAGCCTGACTTGGGAACTGCGTTGTTGGTCTTGGTGTCAGGTGTCTTTGTGTTGTTTTTAGGAGGGTTGCGCTGGCGCTGGATTTTGGGTGCAGTAGCGGCCGTGGTGCCTATTGCCTTGGGTATGTGGATGTTTGTGATGCGTACCTACCAGAAGCAACGCGTATTGACCTTTTTAAACCCCGAAAGTGACCCACTGGGCAGCGGTTGGAATATCATTCAATCTAAAGCTGCGATTGGTTCGGGTGGTGTATTTGGTAAGGGTTGGATGCTAGGTACGCAATCACATTTGGATTTTCTGCCAGAGAGCCATACCGACTTTATTATTGCCGTTTTAGGTGAAGAGTTTGGGTTGGTGGGCATCTGTATGTTGCTGCTGGTGTATTTACTATTGATTGCGCGAGCGTTGATGATTACTCTGCAAGCGCAAACAGTGTTCGGTAAATTATTGGCAGGCTCGATTACCTTAACGTTCTTTATCTATGTCTTTGTGAATGTTGGTATGGTGAGCGGGTTACTACCTATTGTGGGTGTGCCGCTACCATTTATAAGTTATGGCGGCACCTCACTGGTTACGCTTTTATCAGGCTTTGGTATTTTAATGGCGATCCATACGCATCGTAAGTGGATTGCTCACTCTTAAGGGTTATACATGCACACAGTGGTATTTAAAATAAAAGGTTTAGTGGCTTGCTTAGGATTAACACTGGCTGTCACGCATGCGGCTGCTCAAGACAATAGCTATGCAGAGCACCCTTTAACCGCTCCCTTTATTAAGGAGATGACGACTGAGTTTGGTTTTCTGCCAGAGCCGTTACAAAAAATATTTGCCGAAGCGCAGCGTAAACAGTTTATTTTAGATGCAATTTCACGTCCTGCTGAGCGAGTGAAGTTGTGGAAAGAATACCGTCCTATTTTTATTACTCAAGCGCGAGTGGATAAAGGCGTTGAGTTTTGGGCGCAAAACGAAGAAGCCTTAGCGCGAGCTGAACAAGAGTACGGCGTACCAGCTGAGTTTATTGTGGCTATTATTGGCGTGGAAACCATCTACGGCGGTAATACCGGCAGTCACCGTGTCATCGATGCTTTATCGACCTTAGCTTTTGATTACCCGCCGCGCGCACCTTTTTTCCGCCAGCAGTTAAAAGAGTATTTGTTGCTGACACGTGAAGAGCAAGTGAACCCTTTAAGCCTGACAGGTTCATATGCTGGCGCTATGGGATTGCCACAGTTTATGCCCGGCAGTTTCCGTGCTTATGCGGTTGATTTTGATCATGATGGCCATATTGATATTTGGAAGAATCCAACCGATGCAGTCGGTAGTGTTGCCAACTACTTTATTAAGCATGGCTGGCAGCCGGGTGAGAAAGTTGTAGTGCGTGCTGATATCAAGTCAGCGCAGAAAGCCGATCAGGGTTTATCTGACAGTCTTGATCCTAAAATCACTGTTCAGCAATTACAAAAACTGGGATGGAAACCACGCGCTCGTTTAGATAAGAAAACTAATGTGACAGCATTTCGTTTAGATGCGCAAGCGGGTCCGGAGTATTGGATTGGTTTAGCAAATTTCCATGCCATAACGCGCTATAATCGTAGCGTAATGTATGCCATGGCAGTCAATGAGTTGGCTGAATTATTAGTAGCCACACGTAAGGACTAACAATGTTTAAGCACAGTATGCAGGTCCTCACTGCAGTTGCTTTAGGCGTAGCGTTAATTAGCTGCTCGTCCGGCAGCTCTAAGGGACCACAGCCGCAGCCCGTTGTTCGTGGTGGCGCGATCAGTGGCCCCGTTGGTTTTATACAGCCGGGTAATGATGGTGCACCTTGGTGGACGGTGGATGTGTCGCGTATTCCTGACGCTGTACCTATGCCGCATAATGGCAGCTTTAAAGCTGCGCCTTATACTGTGATGGGCAGCCGTTATTTTCCGATACAAGATGCGCGTAATTATAACGTGACTGGCACGGCCTCATGGTATGGCACTAAGTTCCATGGTCGCGATACGGCCAATGGCGAGACCTTTGACTTGTACGGTATGACTGCTGCGCACAAAACACTACCACTGCCCAGTTATGTCAAAGTCACCAACTTGGAAAATGGTTTAAGTGTCACGTTGCGCGTTAATGACCGTGGACCATTTTATTCTGATCGTGTGATTGACTTGTCTTTTGCTGCAGCAAAAAAACTGGGCTATGCAGAAAAAGGTGTGGCGCGTGTTAAGGTTGAAGGCATTGATCCGCATCAGTGGTGGGCCGCTAGGGGTAAAAAAGTACCGATGGACGGCAACTCATACGCTGCGGTTAAGACCAAACCATTGAGCTTGCCCGGCAAAGCTGCATCGGCTGAGCCTGAAGTCTATACGCCGCCAGCTGAGCAGCATGCGGCGGCGTTAATTCCTTCGCAAGTTGACGCAAAAAAAAACGTTTTACCATCAGCCGCTGGCCTATATCTCCAAGTCGGAGCCTTCGCCAATCCAGACGCTGCACAATTGCTGCGCGACAAGCTCAGCACCTTGACGGCTGCACCGGTTTTTATCAATTCGGTGGTACTCAACGAGCAGGTGCTGCACCGCGTACGCATGGGGCCAGTACCCAGTCAGAACGAGGTTGAACACTTACAAGAGCGGGTACGCTTGGCTAACCTAGGTCAACCTGCTTTGGTTGCCGCTGATTGATTTTGCCCTGTGTATAGGCTCAGTTGCGCGGTGTAACTGACATATAAAACAGCTAAACGTCACTGTTTATCTTTAAAAAATTGAGAGTTGTATGAAAGTTAATACGTTGTTGAAAAAGCTTTGCCTGAGTGCTGTGCTGGTGTGCAGTGTCAGTTCTGTAAGTGCAGCGCCTGCTGTGATTCCAGCGATGCCTGAACTGGCAGCTAAATCTTATGTATTGCTCGATGCTGCTAGCGGTAACGTTTTGGTTGAGCACAATGCTGATGAGCGTCTACCTCCAGCCAGCTTAACCAAACTGATGACTGCCTACATCGCCACCAAAGAAATTCAAAGTGGGCAGATTTCTGAAAAAGATTTAGTCACCATCAGTGAAAAAGCTTGGCGCACTGGCGGTTCACGGATGTTTATTGATGTGGGTAAGCAGGTCTCAGTGGATGATCTGCTGCACGGTATTATTATTCAGTCAGGTAACGATGCTAGCGTGGCCTTAGCCGAGCATATTGCCGGTAGTGAAGAAGCCTTCTCGGGGATGATGAATACCGCAGCTGCGCGTTTACAGTTGGATAACAGTCACTTCTTGAATGCCACAGGCTTACCCGCTGAAGATCATTACTCTTCAGCTCATGATATGGCGAAGTTAGCCCGCGCAATCATTTATGAAGATCCTGAACATTACTCTATCTACGCGCAGAAAGAATTCTTGTGGAATGGTATTAAACAACCTAATCGCAACTTACTGCTGTGGCGTGACAAAACTGTAGACGGTCTGAAAACTGGACATACGGATGAGGCTGGTTATTGCTTAGTCGCTTCGGCGGTACGTGATGATATGCGCTTGATCTCGGTTGTATTTGGTGCAACCAGTGAGGCCAGTCGTGCCGCGGAAACACAAAAACTCCTGACCTATGGCTTTCGCTTCTTTGAAACCAAAACCTTCTATCAAAAAGACATTGAACTGGCAGATAGTAAAGTTTGGAAAGGTGAAAGCTCACAAGTTAAAGTGGGTCTAGCAAAAGACTTAACCCTAACCTTGCCACGCGGCCAAATACAGAAAATGACAGCAGCCATGATTTTGGATGAAAGCGTTGTTGCTCCTGTTAAAAAAGGTGACCGCTTAGGTGTTGTTGAAGTGCGTTTAGCTGATGAAGTGATGCATACAGCGGATTTAGTCGCTTTGCATGATGTTGAAGAGGGTGGCTTTTTTAGCCGCTTGTTAGATACTGTACGTATGTTTTTTTACAGCCTATTTAACTAAGAAAGAATGTTGCTAGAGCAGCTAAAATGCATCACTGCGCTGCCTAGCAATATCTGAATAGGCGCATAGGCCACTTTATCCAAGTGGCTTACTGATTAGAGCCAAAAGCTCGGAGTTGAGATGACTGAAGTAACTGAGCAACAACCGCCAAAAATTGAATTTCCCTGCGAGAATTACGCCATTAAAATTATTGGTGATAATTGTGATAACTTTATGGAAGTGGTGATGGACGTTGTTTTGCGTCATGCGCCTGAAGTTGACCCACAAGCTACCAAGCGTCGCGACAGCAGTAATGGCCGTTTTTTATCAGTACAAGTGCATATTCACGCCCAGTGTATTGAGCAACTTGAAGATATTAATCGCGACTTACGTGAGACAGGCATTGTGCGTATGGTGCTCTAATGCACAGACCTGTTGTGATTCGTCACCTCGGTTGCGTGCCCTATGAGCCCACCTGGCATGCGATGCAAAACTTTACCCAGACGCGTGATGCGGATAGTCCCGATGAGATTTGGTTGCTTGAACACCCCAGTGTTTTTACCCAAGGGCAAGCGGGTAAGGCGGAGCATGTCTTGGCTGCAGGTGATATACCCGTGGTACAAGTGGATCGTGGCGGTCAAGTGACTTACCACGGCCCTGGTCAACTGGTGGCCTATATCTTGGTTGATGTACGCCGTGCTGGGCAAGGTGTGCGTGATTTAGTCAGCCGTATTGAAAACACTTTGATTGATGTGCTCAGTCAGTATGGTGTGGCTGCCGAGGCTAAGCCTGATGCGCCTGGGGTGTATGTGGCAGGCAATAAAATTGCTTCATTAGGTCTGCGCATCCGCCGTGGCTGTTCTTTCCATGGTTTAGCTTTAAATGTGGATATGGACTTGCAGCCTTTTCATCGTATCAATCCTTGCGGTTATGCTGGATTGAAAATGACCCAGTTGCGTGACGAGATACAACAGTCTGTCGATTTATCTGAGGTGAGTGTCCGTTTACGTGATGCGCTCGTCTCACATCTTAAATTCAGTGAATACATCACCCTTACCGATGGGATTGAATGCTATGAGTAATCAGCCAGCGCCAGTTAGCGCTAAGCC
>JAAZCO010000107.1 GCA_012513235.1 Gammaproteobacteria bacterium | reverse complement strand
GTGCGCACCCGTACCCAAGATTTACAAACGCTCAATAGTCGTCTTAAACAAGAAGTATTAGAGCGTGAGTCTGCCCAGCAAGAACTCGTGCGTGCGCAAGATGAGTTGGTGCAAGCAAGTAAATTATCCGCGTTGGGTATTATGTCCGCCAGTATCAGTCATGAGCTCAATCAACCACTGGCTGCCATTCGTAGTTACACCGATAACGCGAAAATTTTACTGGATAAACAGCGCTTGGCTGAAGTGCGTTCCAACTTGGATTTGGTCGCACAATTGACCGAGCGTATGGCGTCGATTATCAGCCACTTGCGCGCCTTTGCTCGTCGTGACCGACTGGCCTCTGAGCATGTGGCCTTACAGCCAGCGATTGAGGATGCTTTAGCCTTGACCGCCAAGCGCCAGCGCAGTTTGCAGGTGGAGATTATTCGTGATGTGCCCGATGCCACCTTGTGGGTTGAGGCCGGTGAAACGCGTTTACGCCAAGTGCTGAGTAATTTGATCAGTAATGCTTTGGATGCTCTGAGTGAAAAAGGCCTGCCGCGACGTATTTGGCTCAATACTCGGGTGGAAGAGGGCTGGGTGGTATTGATCTTGCGTGATAATGGTCCAGGTTTTACCGAACAGGCCTTAGAGCAAGCCTGCGAGCCGTTTTATACCACTAAAACCAGTGCTCGCGGTCTAGGTTTAGGCTTAGCGATTTGTGCAACGCTAATTAAGGCCCTGAAGGGACGATTGTTATTTGCCAATCATCCTGAGGGCGGTGCACAAGTGACTTTATATTTACGTGAGATTCCATCTGCAGTGAATTTACGTTCGAGCGAGGATCGTTTTGAATGATACAGATCAGCCATGCAACTGATGTTGTGCTACTCGATGATGATGTTCATTTGCGTACAGCCTTGTCGCAAACCTTTGATTTAGCCGGTTTGCGCGTGCAAGCCTACGGCAGTGCCGAGGGTATTTTATCTGCCCTACCTGAGCAGTGGGCCGGGGTTTTAGTCACAGATATCCGTATGCCGGGTATGAATGGTCTGGAACTGCTGGAGCAGTTACAGCGCTTTGATCAAGAGTTACCGGTGTTGCTGATTACCGGTCATGGTGATGTGCCCTTGGCTGTGCAAGCGATGCGTATTGGCGCCTATGACTTTTTACAAAAGCCTTTTGCCAGTGAATTATTACTTGATAGCGTACGGCGTGCTTTAGCAGTGCGCCGCTTGGTTTTAGAAAATCGCTCCTTGCGTTTGGCTTTGAGTGAGCAGCACATGCTGGGTGAGCGTTTATTAGGTCATTCGCCGAGTGTGCAGCGTTTGCGTAATCAAGTCAGTGCTTTAGCTAACATTCAAGCTGATGTGTTGATTTTAGGTGAAACCGGCAGCGGAAAAGAAGTAGTGGCGCGCGCTTTACATGATTTGTCTTCGCGTTGTGCTGCGCCTTTTGTGGCGATTAATGCCGGTGCTTTGGCTGAGTCGGTGATTGAAAGCGAGTTGTTTGGCCATGAAAGTGGCGCTTTTACTGGAGCGCAAAAGCGCCGTATTGGTAAGTTTGAATATGCCAATGGTGGCACTATTTTTCTGGATGAAATCGAAAGTATGAGCTTGGATGTGCAGGTAAAGTTGCTGCGCTTATTGCAAGAGCGTGTGGTCGAACGGGTGGGCTCTAATCAACTCATTCCCTTGGATATCCGCGTGATTGCCGCCACTAAAGAAGATTTGTTGGCCGCTGCTGATGCTGGGCGCTTCCGTGCAGATTTGTATTATCGTCTCAATGTCGCACAAGTTAATATTCCCGCGCTACGTCAACGCAGTGAAGATGTTTTGCCGCTGTTTCAGCACTTTGTTGATGTCGCTGGTGAGAAATATAAAGCGGCGCCAGTGGAATTAAGTACCGCAATTCGTGCGGCGTTGTTGGGGCATGATTGGCCAGGTAATGTGCGCGAGTTACAAAATGCGGCTGAACGTTTTGTGCTTGGCTTGGATTTAGGCATTGCACAAGCGCAAACGCTACAGGCGTTACCTAGCAGTGATTTACCCTTGAGCGAGCAAGTCGAAGCCTTTGAGCGCAGCTTGATTGCCAGTGAATTACTCAATCCACACCAGTCGCTGCGCGAAGTGGCGCAGGCGTTACAGTTACCACGTAAAACCTTGCACGATAAGTTACGTAAATATGACTTACATTTTGTAAGTTCTGGCGACAATCCGCCAGTAGTTGATTCTTGATGGCGGATTATCGCCATATCTAGTATTAAATAACTGTTCTGGCAGTGCATAAGGTCTATGTTGGCCTGTGCTGGCGTTTTATTTCTCGACTTTAGTCGTATGTGGGGGCTGTGGGTATGTAATTTGCGTTACATATAAAGCACACGTAATTAAATACGTGGCTAACAACACATTATGTCGCCTGTGGCGGCACTGACTATTCAAAGTAAGAGGAAATTTTAATGCTTAAAATGACCGCTAAAGCACTGGTTTGTGCTGTTTCATTGGGGCTGGCCGGTTTAGCTAATGCTGCTGAGCCGATTGTAATTAAATTCTCACACGTGGTAGCTGAGCACACGCCTAAAGGCCAAGGTGCGCTATTGTTTAAGAAACTGGCTGAAGAGCGTCTGCCTGGCCAAGTGAAAGTTGAGGTATATCCCAACTCATCTTTATTCGGTGACGGTAAAGAAATGGAAGCCTTGTTATTGGGCGATGTGCAGCTTATTGCACCGTCATTAGCAAAATTTGAGCACTACTCAAAACCCATCCAGATTTTTGACTTACCCTTCTTATTTGACGATATGGAAGCGGTTGATCGTTTCCAAAAAGGTCCAGTAGGTAAAGAGTTATTAACTTCGATGGAAGATAAAGGCATCACCGGTTTGGGCTACTGGCACAACGGTTTGAAGCAATTATCAGCTAACAAAGCACTGCGTGCACCTAAGGATGCTCGTGGTTTGAAATTCCGCGTACAAGCGTCTGCGGTATTGGATGAGCAGTTTAAAGCCCTGCGTGCTAACCCGCGTAAAATGAGCTTTGGTGAAGTGTATCAAGGTCTGCAAACTGGCGTAGTCAATGGTGCGGAAAACCCGTACTCCAACATCTACTCACAGAAAATGCATGAAGTGCAAAAGTACATCACTGAGTCAAACCACGGTTTGCTCGACTATATGGTGATTACTAACACTAAATTCTGGAACGGTTTACCCGCTGATGTGCGCACTGAACTGAGCAGCATCATGGAAGAAGTGACTGTTGAAGTGAATAAGCATGCTGATGAGATTAATCAGCGCGATAAGCAATCCATTGTTGATAGCGGCAAAAGTGAAATCATTACTTTAACCAAAGAGCAGCGTGATCAGTGGCGTAATCAGGTCAAACCAGTGTGGAAGAAGTTTGAAAAAGAAATTGGTGCAGAGCGCATTCAAGCTGCCGAAGCGTCGAATCAGCAGTAAGAGTTGGACCTTAGCGTAGCGCTATGTTGCGCTAAGGTTACTGTGTAGCTGACACATAGCGCGGCTGTGCGCTATGTGTTTCTGGAGAATACTTTATGAATGCGATACGTCTGATCTGGGATCGCTTTGAGGAAGGCTTTATTGTTTTCCTGCTAGCGGCCATGACGCTGGTTACCTTTATTTATGTCATTTTAAATAACCTCTACACCCTGTTTTATGCAGTGGGTGAGTATTTTTCTGAGCGCTCAGAAGGTGTTTCAGAGCTATTTTACGCTGTAGGTGACTTTTTTCTCGATATCGTGCAAAGCATGACTTGGAGTAATGCCACCACTAAAGCCTTATTTGCTTGGTTAATTTTCTTTGGTTTAGCCTACGG
>JAAZCO010000106.1 GCA_012513235.1 Gammaproteobacteria bacterium | reverse complement strand
GCGCTCCCACTCGCTACCGCGAGAGACATTTTTACCCATATAGATGTTGCTACCTTTAAGGTAACGCGTCATTAGATTCAGGCCTGGGATACCAAGGCCAGCGAAGTTGTAGTCGTAGCGTGCTTGCCAGGACTTTTCATCGGTTGCGGCAAAGTCACGTACTTGTACGTAGTTGACTAAGTGTGGGTCTGTTAGTGTCAGGTATGCATAACCTGTGTCGCCAGACATTCTTTGGTAACCCAAACCAAAGCTGTTATAGCCTAACTGGTAGGTCAACATGCTTGAAATGGACTTGTTGTCGATGCCGCTATTGTCATCTTCAGATGTTCTAGCAAAGCGCACATCAGCCTTTAATGACTGACCTTCAGCGATGGGCAGGGTATAAACGCCATTCAGAACATGCTGTTTGTATACACCATCTAATTGGCCGTAGTGGTAGCCGGTCGTCAGTTGGTCATTCCACTTGTAAGAGCCGCTAGCAAAATTAAACTTGCTACTGGTGTTTTTGTTGGTTTTTGTATATTGAGTTGTGTCTCGTTTGGCAGAGCTATGCAGGCTGATGGTCATCGGCTCATTATTAGTTGAGTTACGCTGATTATCACGCTCTAACTGACCAAGATTAAGAGTTAAATTAGTCACATCTTGACTGGTTAACTGCATGCCTTGGAAGGTTTGTGGGATTAGGCGGCCATCACCCGATGAGACTACTGGTAGCTTTGGCATCAAGGTACCCGCTCTTAGCGTAGTATCTGAAATGCGGAATTTTGCAGCAGCGCCAATCTGGCCGTAGCTACTTGGAACTTTGCCTTTGTTATCCTTTGGCAACAACAAGCCAGTGCCTGCAGTACCACCACCTGAATCAAGTTTAAAGCCGGTGAAGCCATAAGCATCAACACCGACGCCTACTGTACCCTCAGTAAAGCCAGACTCGTAGCGCAGTAAGAAACCTTGCGCCCACTCTTCTGCTTTAGAATTACTGGTGCTTGGTGCATCGCGAAAATCACGATTCATATAAAAGTTGCGCAGTTCTAAGCTGGCTTTGCTGTCTTCAACAAAAGCAGCTTGAGCCATCATGGGGATACTGAACGCAACAGCTAACGTTCCTACGCTGATTGAGCGTGCTAACAGACTTATTTTCATTATTGTAGTTCTCCGGAATGCGGATAGTCGATCGAATTATTAGTATTGTGACGCTCGCACTAAACCATGACTGTGACTTCTGGGTCATTTAGACATTGGTCGATAAAATACCAAAGGGTAAACTACGAGACAGAGGAAGTGTGCGCAGCCTTTGTTGGTATTCAGCGTCACAAACTGTCGCAGTAACATGGCACACTATCGAAAATTTACACAGGACGTATTTATGTCAGCCGCACATGCCTT
Source organism: Gammaproteobacteria bacterium (assembly GCA_012513235.1). Classification (GTDB taxonomy): domain Bacteria; phylum Pseudomonadota; class Gammaproteobacteria; order Pseudomonadales; family Pseudomonadaceae; genus Denitrificimonas. Next base: position 394 of record JAAZCO010000106.1, on the reverse strand, counting down.
ACAGCCCGGGTTTATCGTTGCCCACAGTAATCATTTAGAAGAGTTGCGCGAGTTAGTGGTGCAGTGGACTAAAATTAATCCGCTGCAGGCCCTGGAAAATGAACATATCTTGGTGCAAAGTAACGGTATTGCCCAATGGCTCAAGCTGGCCTTGGCGGCTGATGATGGTTGTGGCATTGCGGCAGGGTTACAGATTGGTCTACCCGCGCGCTTTTTATGGCAAATTTATCGCCAAGTGCTGGGTACCGACACTATCGCTAAAAGCTCGCCCTTTGATAAAGCACCACTGACTTGGCGTTTAATGCGCATTTTGCCGCAGGTGGTCGAGCAACCAGTATTTGCGCCTTTGCAGCATTTTTTAGGCGATGACCCCGACTTGCGCAAGCGCTACCAG
>JAAZCO010000003.1 GCA_012513235.1 Gammaproteobacteria bacterium | reverse complement strand
TTTGTTCGATAGTTCTCTACGCACCAACAAAGATTCATGCTACTTTGCAGCCCTTACTCACCATGGAGCGTTACTTATGGCCCTTAGCAAAGATCAACTGATCAATGAACTCGCAGAATCAACTGATTCAACTAAAACTCATATCCGTGACGTACTTGATCAGCTGAGTTCAGTTGTCAATGATGCTCTGGATAACGATGGCGAAATCACTTTGCCAGGTATCGGTAAGCTTAAAGTGGCAGAACGTCCAGCACGTACTGGCCGCAACCCGCAAACGGGTGCTGCTATTCAAATCGCAGCCAAGAAAGTGATTAAGCTGGTTCCAGCTAAAGCATTGGTTGATAGCATCAACAGCTAAGCTGTTTGAGCGTCATCAGCGACATAAAAAAGGGGAAGCAATAACTGCTTCCCCTTTTTTATACCAACACTGTCAGCAATTAAGCTGTGGCCACTGGGTTGTCTGGGTACCAAACATCCAATAGTGGACTTACTTCGAACGAGCTCAGTTCTGGACGTGCTTTCAACCATGCTTCTACAGTCGCACGCTGCTCTTCAGTGACTGAACCGCGCTTGCCTGAGCAAACAACAGCGAACTCTTCGCCGCCGATCAGCGCCATACCGTTACCTTCGATACCTTCAACAACCAGGTCAGCAAAAAATGCTTCAACCGCTGCATCGTCAGTACTTTCTGGGTAGCTCAATTGCAATTCAAAACCTAACTCTTGAAACTCATCAACACATAATTTTTTACGTAAACGACGCGAACGATTTGTAGCCATGGTGCACCTCCAATAATAGGGGTCGAATATTACCAGCTTTACCGGCTAAAAACGCACTCGTTAAACAAATAAGCCCCCAGCACTGCTTTCATTTGTGCGAATAGCGCATAATAGCCAGCATTTTATTATTTACTTGCTGTACTGAAAAGGTGTTTTACCGTGTTCACATCATTTTTACGTCACCTGCGCACGCAGCGTTTTCAATTAAAGTTGTTAAACAGTCCTCTTACAACTGCGCGCCAGAGCCTCTGCACTTTATGCCTAGCCACACTTTTCACCAGCACAACAGCGCTGGCGCTACCGTCTTCTAATGTAGATAAAGCCCTTAAAGCCAATAAAATCAACAGCGAAGCCTTATCTGCAGTGACTATTCCTTTAGGCAGTCATGGCAAAAGCGCTTATATGAATGCTGATCTGCTCATTAACCCTGCATCCACCATGAAGTTGGTGACCACCTACGCCGCACTGGAACTGTTAGGCCCTGCCTTCCAATGGAAAACAGAATTCTTTACCGATGGCACAGTGCAAGACGGTGTACTCAACGGCAATCTGTACCTCAAAGGCGGTGGCGATCCTAAGCTTAATATGGAACGCCTGTGGTTACTGCTACGTGATTTGCGCGCCAATGGTGTGCGTCATATCTCGGGAGATTTAATTCTCGATCGCAGCCACTTTGCGCCACCGCCAGTGACTTTATTTGACGATGACAAAAACGATCAGAATAAACCTTTTCTGGTTGAACCTGATTCCTTGCTGATCAACTTTAAGTCGCAGCGCCTGATTGTGCGCGGTGAAGACAGCGGCGCGCACATTGTGATGGAGCCGCCGATTGGCAGCATTGAGATTATTAACAACGTTAAACTGCAACCTAATAAAGGCTGCAACAACCCCAATATTAAATATCTGCCACAGGATGATGGTCACACCCTAACCCTCACCGTCAGCGGCGATATTGCTTCAGGCTGCAGCAGTCAACACTACCTAGCCCTTTTGGATCATGCCCGCTACTCAGCCGGCGTAGTGCGTAGCATCTGGCAAGAGATGGGTGGCACCATTTTAGGTAACGATATGTTGGGTGCCACTCCTAAAACAGCACGCTTGCTGGTACGTGCTTACTCACCCGACTTGGTTGAGATCATTCGTGATATCAACAAATACAGTAACAATACTATGGCTAAACAGCTGTTTTTAACCATTGGTGCGCGTTTTCGTAACTCCACCGACAGCGATGATGCAGCAGCAGCGCGCCGTGTCATTAACAACTTATTTAAGCGTAAAAACATTTACACCAATGGTTTAGTGGTTGAAAACGGTTCCGGCCTATCTCGCGCAGAGCGCATCACTGCGCGTCAATTGGGTCAAATGCTCGAAGCCGCATGGAAAGGTCCCTACGCAGCGGAATTTATTTCATCACTACCGATCGTCGCGATGGACGGCACTATGCGTCGTCGCCTGCGTAACAGCCAACTGGTCGGTCAAGCCCATATTAAAACCGGTACGCTAAAAAATGTTCGGGCAATTGCTGGCTATAGCCGCGACATCAACGGCGATGCTTGGGCAGTAGTGGCCATTGTCAATCACGCCCAACCTTGGGGTGCGGCATCGATTCTCGACCAAGTTCTACTGGATCTGTACAGCCAACCTAAGCGCACACCCACACCTCTTAAACGCTAAGCTAGAATGCATGCAGCGCTGGCGTGAAATCCTTCACGCCAGCCTGAGTTCACCAGCGGCGCACCTTTATTTCGCATTACCACACCCACCTTGTATGGCACAGCTTGCACTGCAATATTTTGTCTGACAATTCCCCCTCTTTTAGACCACCGCCCGTTTTTTATTCATATTCAGACCAAAACTCTCGCGCAACTGCTTTTTAGGCTTTACAAAGTATTGGCTCTCACAGCAAAGCTTGTTAACGTTGCGCCGATTTTCATATATTGGAGAATAATAACAATGCGATTTGCCTTTTTACCCAGCGCGCTAGCCCTCAGTGTTTCTTTAGTTTCCACCTCACTGTTAGCTAACGGCTTATCTCTTAACGAACAAAGCGCCAGTGGTGCTGGTACTGCTTATGCAGGCCGTGCTTCCTCTGCTTTGGACGCGAGTACTATTTTTGGTAACCCAGCCGGCTTATCCAAACTCAAGGGTAAGCAAATCAGTGGCGGTTTCGCAGTGGTTAAAGCCAATGTTGATATCAGTCGTACGGACAGCAATGCCTCAGGTACCAACAAAGGCGATATGGTGCCGGTAGCCAATGTTCCCTTTGCCTTCTTCTCGACTGAACTCAACGAAGACTGGAGCTTTGGTTTAGGCATGTATGTGCCCTTTGGCCTCATCAGTGACTATGAAAAAAGCTTCCAGGGCGCGCATCAAGGCCTGTATAGCAAAGTTGCTGTGATGACTGTACAGCCTACCTTAAGCTACAAAATCAACGAGCGTGTGGCCGTGGGTTTTGGTCCAACCATTAACCGTATTGATGGCAAGCTGACCAACACCTTACTGACCAGCGAACTAGGCCCAATAAAAGACACCCTGATCAATATCAAAGGTGACGACACCGCGTTCGGCTACAATATCGGCTTAATGGTCGACCTTGATCAAAACACTACTTGGGGCATCACCTACCACTCTAAAGTGGATTACACCCTCAAAGGTCGCACCAAATTCTATGCGCCAGCGCAACTGCCTGTAACTGGCGTGTACAAAGCCAAACTGGACTTCACCACGCCTGAATCCGTTGATACCTCCATCACGCACAAACTTGATGATCAGTGGACTTTGCATGCCGGTGCCACCTGGACACGCTGGAGTCGTCTAGAATCCATTGAAGCGAAGAACCAAGGCATACCTGCACCATTTCAAGGACAGTTTGCCAATTTAACAGAAGAACTGAATTGGAAAGATGTCTGGGCCTATTCAATTGGCGCCAGCTACCAAGTCAATCCACAGTGGGTACTGCGCACCGGTTTTGCGCTAGATAAATCACCGACCAGCAATGCTGACCGTACTGTACGTATTCCTGTGGGCAACCGTAAAATTGCCAGCTTAGGTGCCGGCTGGGCCGCCAGCGACAATCTCACCATTGATCTAGCCTATGCCTATATCCGTGAAACGGCAGCAGGTGTGAATCAAGCCGCAGGCAGCAATGCCACACTTAAACCAGCCTACAGTGCTAAATACCGCAACAGTGCGCATGGTTTCACCGGTCAGGCCACCTGGCGCTTTTAAACTAAGTTGGCGTAGAACGGCGCATTAACTCTTTATGGATTCAATGCAAAGCTCGCCGGCGGGCACCAGTCAGTGTCAGCCCTACGCAGCAAATACCACTCAACGTAGACACAAGCTCTTGCGTTGAGTGGCTAAAATAACCAGCTAACTTTAAGCTGCATGGCTTGTCCCACTTGTACATTGTCACTGATTTATGCATATGCTGTAGATCAGTTCGCAATCTACAACAAGAGGATAACGCTATGCATACGCCTAGTTTCGACCCCAGCCAACTGCACCATGCTTTTACCTTAAGCAACGGTAAAACACTCAAATACTGCTCCCTACCGGCCCTGCAAACTATGGGGCTGAACTCAGTTGCGCGCCTACCTATTTCGATTCGAATTATTCTAGAATCCTTGATCCGCAACGCCGACAATCAACGCATCACCTTTGCACACATTCAACAACTGGCCAACTGGCAACCCAGCGCACCACGCAACGAAGAAATACCTTTTACCGTGGCACGCGTGGTGCTACAAGATTTCACTGGTGTCCCACTACTTTGCGACCTCGCCGCCATGCGTAATGTTGCCGAAGAGATGGGCAAACCCGCCAGTGCGATTGAACCCTTAGTACCCGTCGATTTGGTGGTAGACCACTCAGTAATGGTGGATTTTTACAACACCCCTGAAGCTGTAGAAAAAAACATGCAACTGGAGTTTAAGCGCAATGGCGAGCGCTATCAGTTTTTAAAGTGGGGCATGCAAGCCTTTAATACCTTTAAAGTAGTGCCGCCAGGCTTTGGTATCGTGCACCAAGTCAACTTAGAGTATCTATTCCCCGGCATTCAGCAAAAAGACGGTATGAGCTACCCCGACACCTTAGTCGGCACTGACTCACATACCACTATGATTAATGCACTAGGGGTGGTCGGCTGGGGCGTAGGCGGTATTGAAGCCGAAGCGGCGATGCTCGGCCAGCCACTTTATATCCTTACTCCAGATGTGGTTGGTGTACACCTCAGCGGCAAGCTGCGTGAAGGTATGACGGCCACTGACTTGGTGCTAACAGTCACCGAACTGTTGCGTAAATCTAAAGTGGTGGGCAAGTTTGTTGAGTTCTTTGGTGAAGGCGCTCGTCATTTAAGCGTCCCCGATCGTGCCACCTTGGCTAATATGGCGCCTGAGTACGGTGCCACTATGGGCTTTTTCCCTGTCGATGAAACCACCCTCGACTATATGCGCGGCACCGGCCGTCAAGATATTGATATCGAAGCCTGTGAAGCCTATTTCCGTGCGCAAGAAATGTTTGGCATTCCTCTGGCAGGCGAGATTGATTACAGCCAAGTGATTGAATTGGATCTGGATAGCGTACGCCCATCACTCGCAGGACCAAAACGCCCACAAGATCGAATTGCCTTACCTGATATGCATCACAGCTTTACTTCGTTGTTCAGTGACAGCATTGCCAACGGTGGTTTTAATAAAGACCCAGCAGATCTGGATAAACGCTACAGCACCAGTTGTCCGCTGATTCCCGTGGTCAATCAAGATTCACCCAAGCCGCAGCGACCACTGGATATGCACGAAGTGGAAATGATTGATAACCGCTTAGAAACGCCTAAAGATCATTGCCAAGCAGATACCGATACCACTATTGATCTGGGCCACGGTGATGTTTTAATTGCTGCCATCACTTCCTGTACCAACACCTCTAACCCCAGCGTCTTACTGGCAGCTGGTTTGTTGGCCAAAAAAGCCGTTGAACTAGGTCTCAGTGTGCACCCTAGAGTCAAAACCTCATTAGCGCCAGGCTCACGCGTGGTACCTGAATATTTAGAAGCAGCGGGGCTCATGAGCAGCTTAGATGCTCTAGGCTTTAGCGTAACTGCCTTTGGTTGCACCACTTGCATTGGTAATGCCGGTGATTTAGCACCTGAATACAACCAAGCTATTGTTGAAAACGATATCGTTGCTGCTGCAGTACTGTCCGGTAACCGTAACTTTGAAGCACGGATTCACCCCAACCTGCGTGCTAATTTCTTAGCCTCACCGCCACTGGTGGTGGCTTTCGCTTTGGCCGGCACAGTCAATATCAACTTGGATCAAGATCCGCTGGGCATCGGCACAGACGGACAAGCGGTGTATTTGAAAGATCTGTGGCCCAGCAACAGTGAAATCCAGGCGCTGCTGAGTAAAGCTATGAATCCAGCGGTATTCCGAGAAAAATACAGCGATTTCAGTAAAGACAATGCGCTGTGGACCGATATTGAAAGTGCGCAAGGCCTGGTCTACGACTGGCCCAAATCCACCTATATTGCTAAACCGCCCTTCTTTGCAGGCTTTACCATGCAACCGCAAGCTGTCGCGCCGATCACCAACGCGCGCGC
>JAAZCO010000105.1 GCA_012513235.1 Gammaproteobacteria bacterium | reverse complement strand
CGCTGCAGCGAATAAAAGTCACACAGCCGGCACGCCAAGCTTTATGTGCCAGACGGCAGGCCGCAATTAAGCGGTCCGCCGTTTGGGTGGAAGGTAAAACGTAAAACTCTACTTTCACTGTGCGCGATCCAACAGGTACTGAGTCAGCAAGGGTACCGGACGACCGGTGGCGCCTTTGTCTTTACCGCCACTGATCCATGCAGTACCGGCGATATCCAGATGCGCCCATGGGTAATCTTTGGTAAAGCGTGATAAGAAGCAGCCCGCAGTGATGGAACCCGCTTTAGGGCCACCAATGTTAGCAATATCTGCAAAGGGGCTATCCAGCAGTTCTTGGTATTCGTCAAATAATGGCAATTCCCACGCTACGTCGCTGGCTTGTTTGCCGGCATGCAGCAGGCTCTGTACCAGTTCAGGGTTATTACCCATCAGGCCGCTGGTGCTGCTGCCTAATGCCACGATGCACGCGCCGGTTAGCGTTGCAATGTTGACCACGGCTTGAGGGTTAAAACGCTTCACATAAGTGAGGGCGTCGCACAGCACTAAACGACCTTCAGCATCCGTATTGAGAATCTCAACTGTTTGGCCGCTCATGGTGGTGACTATATCACCTGGACGAGTTGCGCCACCGCTGGGCATATTTTCAGCACAAGTCAGCACACCAATCACGTTAATCGGCAGTTGCAGTTCGGTTAGGGTTTTGAAAACACCTAAAACACTGGCTGCGCCGCCCATATCGTATTTCATTTCATCCATGCCAGCGCCTGGCTTAAGACTGATGCCGCCGCTATCAAAGGTGATGCCTTTACCGACCAGCACATAGGGCTGTTTGGTTTTGTCATCAGCGCCTTGGTAATTCATGATAATCATGCGTGCAGGCTGATCACTGCCTTGGGCTACTGCCAGTAAAGCACCGGCGCCGAGCTCTTTGAGTTGTTCTTCTTCGAGCACTTCAACGCTGAGGTTCTTGTGTTGCTTGCTCAGCTCTTGTGCTTGCTCAGCTAAATAGCGTGGGTGGCAGATGTTTGGCGGCATATTGCCTAGGTCACGGGTAAAGGCCATGCCTGAGGCAATCGCTTGACCTTGCAGGCACGCTTTTTCAACGGCTTCTTGTTGTTCGCTGGTGCAAACAAAAGTTATCGCACTGAGGTTGATTGCTGGCGCTTTTTCGCTTTTGAACTGATCAAAAACATACAGGCCATCGGCTAAGCATTCTGCGATTAGACGTGCACTGCTGTAGGCATTACGTTCTTTAAACTTCACATCAGCAAAAGCCAATGCCGCATCTTTGATGGACAGGCTTTTGACATTATTTAAAATTGCACTGACCAATTTGCGTGCGCTGCGGTCAGACAGTTCAGCATCTTTACCTATACCGACTAACAACACGCGTTGCGCTTTTAGGTTGGCGAGGTTGTGCAGTAATAATGTTTGACCGAGTTTACCTTGGATGTCGCCTGCTTTGAGGTGTGCGCTGATAGCGCCTTTGCACAGGGCATCAATCTGCTGACCTTGGCTGTCGAGTTCTAATTGCTCGTTAACGGTTAAGACAAGGGCGCTGGTGTTCAGTGATTCAACAGCATTGGAACTGACTAAAAAGTCCATACTCAAGGATCCTCAAGACAAAGGTGAATAGATGCAGGATAATACTCATCGTTTGCATCGGCGTGTGTGTACACTGCCATAATTTGTATGACTAGTGTGAGCCGCGATGAGCGGTTTTGACAAGCTTGGAGCCTCTACTTGATAGTTTTTCGTTATCTTTCTCGCGAAGTTTTACTGACCTTTAGTGCCGTCAGTGCGGTTCTGCTTGTGATTATTATGAGCGGGCGCTTTATTAAATATTTGGCGCAAGCAGCGCAAGGTGTACTCGATCCCGGCGTACTGCTGATGATTATGGGCTACCGCATTCCGGGCTTTTTGCAGCTGATCTTACCCTTGGGGCTGTTTTTAGGCATCTTGCTCGCTTATGGGCGTTTATATCTGGAAAGTGAGATGACAGTGCTGACGGCCACCGGGATGAGTGAGCAGCGCTTATTATCTTATACCTTGGTGCCTGCTTTCTTTGTGGCCCTGATCACCGCTTGGTTAAGCTTTTATGTGGCTCCGCAGGGTGTACAAAGTGTGGCGCGTATTTTCAGTGAACAAGATGCTTTGACAGAGTTTGACACCTTAGTGCCGGGGCGCTTTCAGTCGCTACGTGGCGGCTCACGTGTGACTTATACGCAAGAGTTATCCAAGGGGCGTGATGAACTGCGCAATGTGTTTATCTCTGAAAAGCGCCCAACGCGTGCCGGCAGTGATGTTGATGAGGCGATTACGGTATTGGTCGCGAAAACTGGGCGACAAGAAATTCAAGCAGATGGCAGTCGTTATTTGATTTTACAAGATGGTTATCGCTATGACGGTACCCCAGGTGAAGCTGACTACCGAGTGATTCAGTATGACACTTACGGTGTGTTGCTGCCTAAGCCCTCGGTTGAGGTGAAAATGGGCGAGCGTGAAACCGTCGCTACTCGTGAATTGTTGGGTAATCCAGATGTGCGCATGCAGTCTGAATTACAGTGGCGCTTATCTTTTCCGATTCTAGTCTTAATCGTAACCTTAATCGCAGTGCCTTTATCGCGCGTGAATCCACGCCAAGGCCGCTTTCTTAAATTATTGCCAGCCATTTTGCTATATATGTCTTATTTGGCTTTGTTAGTGGCTGCGCGCAGTGCCTTGGATAAAGGTAAATTGCCCATTGAGCTGGGCTTATGGCCTGTACACGCTATATTTTTAATCATTGGTTTAGTGCTGGTGTATTGGCAGCCGTTGCAACTACGTCGAGCGCGCTTGCGGGCAAACAAGGAGACACAACATGCGTAGGCTCGATCGCTATATTGGTAGCAGTGTTTTTTTAGCGATTGTCGCGGTGCTGGGTATCATTACTGGCTTAGCTTTGCTGTTCGCTTTTATTGATGAGCTGAATGATATTGATGATGCTTACACCATTTGGGGGGCCGCGCATTATGTGTTGCTCACCACGCCACGTCGCGTCTATGACATGTTACCTATGGCTGCGTTGATTGGCTGTTTAGTGGGGTTAGGTGCCTTAGCCAGTAACAGTGAGTTGACGGTGATTCGTGCCGCTGGTGTGTCGATTCGTCGTATTGTTTGGGCAGTGATGAAGCCGATGTTGGTGCTGATGTTGCTCGGCGTACTGGTGGGTGAGTATCTTGCCCCTTGGACTTCGAGTATCGCGCAAGCTAACCGTGCGCTGGCGCAATCAGTGGGTAAGGCGCAAAGCTCTAAGCATGGCTTATGGCATCGCCAAGGCAATGAATATATTCACGTGAACGCTGTGCAACCCGGCGGTAAGTTAATTGGTGTCACGCGTTATGTCATTGATGATCAGCAGCGCTTATTAAGCTCGAGCTTTGCCCAGCAAGCCTTGTATCAAGATGGCTACTGGCAGCTGGAAGATGTGGTGTATACCCAATTACAAGAGCGCAGCAGTAGCATTCAGCACGCGGCCAGTGAGCGCTGGGATGTTGAAATCAGTCCGCAATTGCTCAATACCGTTGTGATGGAACCTGATACTTTACCGATCAGTGGTCTGTGGGAGTATTCGCACTACTTGAACGAGCAAGGGCTCAATGCTGATCGCTATTGGTTGGCGTTTTGGGTCAAGGTTTTACAGCCTTTAGTCACTGCCGCACTGGTGCTGATGGCGGTATCCTTTGTCTTTGGGCCGCTGCGCTCAGTGACATTAGGTCAGCGTGTATTTACCGGTGTGGTGGTGGGTTTTGTGTTTCGTATAGCACAGGATCTGCTGGGACCAGCCAGTCTAGTCTTTGGTTTTGCGCCGATAGTTGCTGTCGTTTTGCCAGCACTGGTGTGTGCTGGCTTAGGTTTTTGGTTGCTACGCCGCGCGGGTTAGTGTTTTAAATGTGGCTTGGATGATTGCCAATTGTGGGTGGCGTGGTTAAAGTGTTGCCCCGTTTTATCTGTCGGGTCGAGACTTATCATGACACCACTAGAATGCTATCAACAGGATTTACAGCGCCCGGACTTTTTCCGTGATGCTGCACAAGAAAATGCTGTACGTCATTTGCAGCGTCTGTATGACGACCTAGTGACAGGTCCGCCAAGCAGCGGTTTGTTCAGCCGTTTGCTGGGTAAGAAATCTACGCAGCCCATTAAAGGCTTATATTTTTGGGGTGGTGTAGGGCGCGGTAAGACCTATTTAGTGGATACTTTCTTCGATGCGCTGCCCTTTGAGCAGAAAATGCGCACGCACTTTCACCGTTTTATGAAGCGTGTGCATGAAGAGTTGCGTACCCTGGATGGCGAGAAAAATCCGCTGGTGATTGTCGCCGAGCGTTTTGCTAAAGAAGCGCGGGTGATTTGTTTCGATGAGTTCTTTGTCACCGACATCACTGATGCAATGATCTTGGCGGGTTTACTGGAAGAACTGTTTAAAAACGGTGTCAGTCTGGTGGCGACTTCAAATATTGTGCCTGATGGCCTGTATAAAGACGGCTTACAGCGTGCGCGCTTCTTACCAGCGATTGCCTTGCTTAAAGAGCATACCGAAATAGTCAACGTGGACAGTGGTATTGACTACCGTTTGCGCGCGCTTGAGCAGGCCGAGTTGTATCATTATCCTCTAACGCCTGAAGTTGAGATTGAGTTGGATAAAAGCTTTCGCAGCTTATTATTAGACAACTGCAAAATCCTTGAAAACGAGCCCCTAACCGTAGAAAACCGAACCATTGTCGCACGTAAGATCGGTAATGATGTGGCGTGGTTTGACTTTCGTGCTCTATGCGACGGCCCGCGCAGTCAGAATGACTATATTGAGTTGGGTAAAGTCTATAGTGCGATTATTTTGTCGAACGTAGAACAAATGAATACCAGCAATGAAGATATTGCCCGTCGCTTTATCAATTTGGTAGATGAGTTTTACGACCGCAGCATTAAGCTGATTATTTCTGCGCAAGTGCCACTCAAAGACTTGTATGTGGGTAACCGCTTGCAGTTTGAGTTCCAGCGTACGCTCAGTCGTTTGTTAGAAATGCAATCCCATGAGTTTTTAGCACGTCCGCATAAGTCTTAGTGCTATTGTGACTGTGCAGTTGCACTAGAGCCAATTCCCAGCAGTGAGGCAACGCAAGTCGTTGCACTGTTGGATTTGGCTTTATTGCTATTGGTCTAGGCGATTTATAGTCTCACTGACTCAGCCGTTTGTAGGCACAGTGGTGTGATTCAGCCAGACTTTGAGCTTGGTAAATGAATCCTTTGCCGCTTTTGCGTTCTATTATGACAAGACCTAGGTCACTGGGTGTGGTCTCGAAATTTAAAATGACGGGTTATATGCTAGCTAGCCCGTGAAATAGCAGTCATTGCGCAGCGCCGTGCAACCAGCAGTTGCAGTCAGTTTGGTGCTGTTTAAGGTTGATGGCTGAGCTTGATTCAATCGTTAGAGAGAGTACATATGCGATTTTTTATAGGTTTGGTTGCACTAGTAATGTCTTTAGTGATGGCCAGCAGCCATGCTGAACCTGTGTCTGCTTTGTATCAGGTGCGTGAAGAGCTGGACAGTCAAGACAGCGATGTGCGTGATGCGGGGTTGCAGCAGGCTTTTATCGCCTTAGTGCAGCGCTTAACTGGCAAAATCAATATCAGCGAGTCGGCAGACTTGGCTGAGTATATTGCTGACCCACAAGCACTAATCAATCGTTACGGTTATGAAGGCAATACCTTGATCGTGGATTTTGATCCAAGCAGTGTGCAATCGGCTTTGCAAGATGCCAATTTGCCGGTTTGGGATAGCAGCCGCCCAGTGGTGTTAGCGTGGTGGTTAGTGGATGATCTCAACGGTATGCGCTTGATCAGCGACGGCCAATCTAACGCTCAGAAAATCCATGCCGCAGCGCAATATGCAGGTATTCCAGCGCGCTTTCCGCTGGGTGACTTAAGTGATCAGCTGCTGATTGGCAGTGATCCATTGCGTAACAGTGATAAATTACGAGCATCGGCAGAGCGTTACACGGCGGATGCTGTGTTATTAGTGCAGCAAGCACTTGCTACTGATGAGTTTTCAGCGCAATGGCATCTATGGCTCGGTGAGGAATTACACCAGGGCGCAGCCAGTGCTGACTCACAAGAGGCGTTAGCTCGTGCTGTATTCACTCACGTTAATCAGTATTTGGCTGAACGCTTTGCCGTCAAACCAGGCGAAGGTGAGTCATTAAGTATTCGGGTGACGGGTGTTGATTTAGAGCGCTTTGTATTGCTTGAACGCTTGCTCGAACCCTTTGCTGCTAAGTTATATGAAGTCAACGATGAATATGTGCAGTGGCAAGTACACAGCAGTGTTGAGCAACTGCGTACACAATTGGCTTTAGCGGGTGTACAGGAGCGTTCCGCTGCAGATACTGCCAATCTTGCACCTGCTCACTCAGGTACAAAAATGCTGTATTTCAGCTGGTAATTTATAAGAGTACAGACCATGACGCAAAACCTTAAGAGTTGGTTGCTGTTGGGCATACTGGGTTTGGCACTGCTAACCTTGTACTTACTGTTGCCGATTCTAACGCCTTTTTTAGTCAGT
>JAAZCO010000104.1 GCA_012513235.1 Gammaproteobacteria bacterium | reverse complement strand
TAGTGATTTAAGCTATGACTTTTGCTCTCCGAAGACATTCAGCAGACTCAAAAAATCCTCATCATCCAACTTTGCGCCCCAACCATTACTGTGCACTAATTCTTCTAGCGGCAAACGCGAGCGCCAGCCTTTAGTTTGCAGCTCGGGCTGGTCAAAAAACTCGCTGACGTAGCCAATACATAAGTAGGCCAGCGGATAAACGTGCTCTGGCAGCTTAAGGATGCTAGCCAATTTGTCTTGATCAAGAATGCTGACCCAACCCACACCAATCCCTTCTGCTCGCGCTGTCAGCCATAGATTTTGCACAGCTAAACAAGTGCTATAGAGATCCATCTCGACTATAGAGTTGCGGCCTAAAACATGCGTGCCGCCACGGCTGCGGTCGCAGGTGATGCACAGATTCAGTGGGCTTTCGACAATGCCTTGCAGTTTCAGGCTGCGGTAGGTGTCTTGGCGTTCACCGCTGTAGTTGTTTGCCGCTTTAGCGTTTTCTTCATCGTAGCTGGCTAGTACCTGTTGGCGGATGTCTAAACTGTCGATCAGAATAAAATCCCATGGCTGCATAAACCCCACAGAAGGGGCGTGATGCGCAGCTTTCAGTAGGCGCGCTAAGACTGGCCTTGGAATCGGGTCGGGCAGAAACTGTGAGCGTACATCGCGACGTTCGTAAATAGCGCGATAGAGGCCAGCGCGTTCATCGTCGCTGAAAGGGCGGTTGTGGTCGGTCATGGTTATTGATCTGTCTCCGGCCTGGTTGTATTTACATCGAGCTTGAGCAGGCTGCGTAACCAGTCGGTGTCCAGATAATCTTCGACCTGATCAGCTAAGCGATCCAGTTGTGCGAGGCGGTGCGCTTGGTAATCAACAGCAGCGCCCAGTTCTGTCAGTCCTGCCCAGTGCAATAGTGCATCGCAAGCGGCAGGCTGATCAAAAATGCCGTGTACCGCAGTGCCAGCAATCTGGTTATCAGCGCTGATCACACCTTCGTTTTGGCCGTTGATACATGTCAGCGGTGGTAATGGTTCGGCACTGTGGATGGCAATGCTATGCATGATATAGCCAGTAAAGTTTGTTGAGTTATCTGCTGGAAAATTAAGGCTGCCCTGCACGTCGCGTAATTCTTGTTCTGGATTCACACGGGTGGTTATCGGTAAAAGCCCTAGTGCTGCGCTGCTAGCTGCGTCACCTTCGCTGCCGCTTGAATTATCAATACGTTCGCCGAGCAATTGTAAGCCGCCGCTGATGCCTAGCACTTTACCGCCGTAGCGCAGGTGTTTTTCGATAGCTTGCGGCCAACCTTGTGCCTGCAACCAAGCCAGATCGGCACGAATGCTTTGGCTGCCGGGCAGAATAATCAAGTCAGCAGGCGGAATGGCTTGATCGGGTCCGATAAACTGCAGGTTGACCTTAGGGTGTAAACGCAGCGGATCAAAATCATTGTGATTGGTGATGCGCGGCAACACCGGCACTATCACGTTCAGCGCGCCAGCAGTGCTGGAGCCACTGATGCCAATGCTGTCTTCGGAGTCGATAATCAGGCCATGCAAATAGGGCAGCACACCGATCACCGGTTTGCCCGTGCGCTCGGTCAGCCAATCCAAACCGGGTTCTAATAAGCCAATATCACCGCGAAAACGGTTGATAATAAAGCCTTGGGTGCGGGCTTGTTCGCTCGCGGAGATCAGCTCTAAAGTACCGACCAGCTGGGCAAATACACCGCCGCGCTCAATATCACCGACCAACAATACGGGGCAG
>JAAZCO010000103.1 GCA_012513235.1 Gammaproteobacteria bacterium | reverse complement strand
TTGCAACACCAAGCCTTAGCTTTACAGCCACAGACCTTACAAAAGGTGCGCAACGCTGCAGGACTCAAACGTGCTTTAGAGTTTTATGCGCGCGATGAAATGACTGAGGCGCACCGCGAGTGGTATCACTTAAGTAACTTTCTCAGCCGCGATGAACTCGTAGCTCAAGCGCGTATTGCCTATGATATGGGCTGGTACTTCCCTGCGATTCGCAATATTAGCCAAGCCAAATATTGGGATGATTTAGAAATTCGTTTTCCCATGGCGCACCGCAGTAACTTTGTGGCCGAAGCAAAAAACCGTGGTTTACAGTCCAGCTGGATGTTTGCCGTGACCCGCCAAGAAAGTGCCTTTATGATTCAAGCCAAATCCCATGTGGGTGCCATGGGCTTGATGCAACTGATGCCGGCTACCGCAAAAGAAACCGCACAGCGCTATGGTATTGCCTTGGACAACCCGCGTAGCGCCGTGATTCCAGCAGTAAATATTCAGCTGGGCGCCGCCTACTTAAGCCAAGTGCTGGGCCAGTTTAATGGTAACCGAGTACTGGCCTCAGCAGCTTATAACGCAGGGCCAGGACGTGTACGTCAATGGCTGCGTGATGCCAAGCATTTACCTTATGATGTCTGGGTAGAAAGTATTCCCTTTGATGAAACACGCCTCTATGTACAAAACGTCCTGACATACTCAGTCATTTATGGCGAAAAACTAAAAACGCCCATGCCACTGGTTGAATGGCATGAGCGCTCATTTGAAAAGCAATAAATAAGTATCTAGCCGCTGTACTCAAGCATCCAAGCTGATGCACAGTGGCTGGCCATCCTTATAAATTTTCGTAACGGTTCATATCCAGCACACCTGCTTCCAAGGGCTTACGCTCACGGATATGCTCACTGAGATCATGAAAATATGTCCAGAACTGTGGATGGGTACGCCGTACCCCCCAACGCTCAACGACTTGACGCAAGGCGGCTTCATCTTGAACCTGCTCAAAGGCAGCAACAAAGCTTGGAATATCAGCCGCTGGCACATTAAAAATAAAGTTGGGGTAACTGCTGAGCACTTCAGGATAGATGGTTAAAGTATCGAATTTGGGCTGATAGCGCAGGGATTCACCCATCAAAAAAGCCACATTAGTATGCGAACGGTTACGTAAAACGCTATACACCTCACGCTCACCATCACTCAATTCAACTCGCAGCATAGTGGCTTCAGGCAAATAATTAATCACCTTTAGCGCAGCCGCAGGTCGATTCGTTAAACGTGACAACACATGCTCAACATTCGCTGCCTCACGGCTTAAACCTGGGCGATTACAATGCGCACTCAAGCAACGATTAATCGGATCAGGACGGGCGTTCACCTTGGCAAAACGCTCCAAAATCTGCTGAGTAAAAGCTCGTAAGGTATTCTTACCCGGTAAATCTAAAGCGCTTTGAGTGTCGTTATCAATTTTTGTATAGTCCAGCCACAACTTGACCTTGCCACTTTTCTGATACCAATGATCCAGCAAGTCTTCGCGCACCTCTGGCGGCATTAAGCGTAAAAAATTGACCTCGGCACCGTTACGAATCAAGTCAAAATACAAGCGAGTTTGTGCTTGATGCGACACACTACCAAACACATCAAAGTTCACCACCAACTGATAATACGTGCGCTCTAGTAATGGAAAGTCCAGCAACCACATGGTCTTGGGTACATGCCCAATTAAGCCTTTACGCACTGTAGCGCTGTCATGCTGTCGAAAAATGGTCTGCAATGCCTGATCATTCCCCGACCAAATGTGCGACCAATCAGGCAACTCAGCATTTCTATAACGCTTACGACGCAAGTTCTCGTAGGTGTTACGTTTTTTCTTATATGCACGCCAACTGGATAGCAAGTCCGTAATGCCATCAAATTGCCCTGGCATGGCCAGTAAACGATTAACTTTGCGCTGATACTCTACATCGGTCACATACACATCGTGTTCAGGGTCTTGAAAGAAGGTCCAGAAGTGATCGCGAATCACATCAGTAGCGATTTGCCCACGGCACACTGGCCCACGAATAAAAGTACGTACAAAATACTCCGCATCATCGAGCATAAATTGATAACGTGCGTGTGCAGGAATCATCGCGAAGGTTTCAAAAGGATTACTGCGCGAGAATGCGCCATAGCCTGGGACTTTATCGGTCTGCCAATCATCGCTAAAAAATAAAGATTGTACACGCTCGAGCTTATCTGGGCTCATGGGATAGGTAATATGTGTTTTGTGCACAATGACATCCGTCACTGGTACAAAACGATAATACATAGTGACACCCGGATCATCATTCGGTCGACGAGTTACAATTTCCTTCACCGGCTCACCGCTGGGTGTACGCGAGCGCACGATACGGAAAAAATGCGGTTCTTCGCCTTGCTCAAAATGAATATGGGCAATAAACAAGTGCTCATACAACCAACGACTGACCACAGACTCACGCGCGCCTGGAGTATTTAAAAAGGCCTCCCAATCTTTAATTTGCTGCTGTTCAGCGCTGCTCGCCGTCCAATGCTGCTTATCCACGCGTGCACCACTGCGCAGCCATTGCTCAACACGGACGTGCTCTGCATCAGTTAAGCCCGTTACCGCAAAGGGCATGCCACCGTGAGGATTACTTTTCGCATACTGAGCAAACTCGTCAGGCTGCGGGCATTGATTAGTGCGCGATATTCTAAGATCGACTGAGTCAGGCAGGCGACTGTTGGGCGCAAACGGCTGCTGTCGACCCAGCGCCAACATGCTCGCTAGCAGTGCCGCTTGAGGTTGATCTTGTCCTAAAACATCGTAAAAACCTTTTTCACGCCAGTCTTGTACAGTGTGTGCATCAGTAAATAAGCGCGTGGTTTGCTGCGCTATTTTACGACCACCGTTATAGATCGGATCTTTATGCGCACCGCGCTGCAAACCTTCACTACTGCCTAAATTCAACTGGCAAGGTGAATCATAGCAAGCATGGCAGGCTACGCATTTTTGGGTAAAAATCGGCTGAATTTGCTCGCTATAGGAGATTTGCCCTGCCCATACCGAATAACTTAAGAGCAAGCCTAAGACACTTAAACACCATCGCTTAATCACGTTATTGCCACTCATACACAAACAAAAAGGCAGCAGTATAAAGGAGTTCATCGCACAGGCCATTAATTAATCAAACTTATAGCATGGTTCAATAGGCGCACCTTTCACTCAAGCTGATAATGTTTTGCTATCATGAGCCACTTTTTTGACTGCACCGTATTTAACTTAGGTAAACACGCATGGCCAAGCACTTAGCTCGCACACAAGCTCTTCAAGACGCCTTAAAACAACGCATTTTAGTACTCGACGGCGGTATGGGTACTATGATTCAAAGTTATAAATTCACCGAAGATGACTTCCGCGGCGAGCGTTTTGCGGACTGGCCACAAGACTTGCAAGGCAATAACGATTTACTCATTCTGACTCAAGCCAGGTTAATTCAAGAAATTGAAAAAGCCTATTTGGATGCCGGCGCAGATATTATTGAAACCAACACCTTTAACTCCACGCAAGTCTCGCAAGCCGACTACGGCTTGGAATCCATTGCCTATGAGCTGAACTTTGAAGGTGCGCGCATTGCCCGTGAAGTGGCAGATGCAAAAACTTTAGAAACTCCAGACAAACCACGCTTTGTTGCTGGGGTGCTCGGCCCGACCAGCCGTACTTGCTCGTTATCACCGGATGTGAATAACCCAGGCTTTCGTAACGTCACCTTTGATATTTTGGTCGAAAACTACAGCGAAGCCACGCGTGGCCTGATTAACGGTGGCGCTGATATCATTATGATTGAAACCATCTTTGATACGCTGAATGCTAAAGCGGCTATTTTTGCCGTTGAAGGCGTGTTTGAAGAACTGGGCATTACCCTACCGATTATGATTTCCGGCACCATCACTGATGCCTCAGGCCGAACCTTATCAGGGCAAACCACTGAGGCGTTCTGGAACTCTATTCGTCACTGTAAACCGATTTCTGTGGGTTTAAACTGCGCTTTGGGTGCTAAAGAGCTGCGCCCTTATCTGCAAGAATTATCAGAGAAAGCTGACACCTACGTATCGGCACACCCCAACGCCGGTCTGCCCAACGCTTTTGCTGAGTACGATGAAACACCAGAAGAAACCTCAGCCATGATTGAGGAGTTTGCTGCCTCAGGTTTCTTAAATATCGTTGGCGGTTGCTGTGGTACCACGCCTGAGCACATTCGCGCCATTGCTAAGAAAGTGGCCAAGTTCCCACCGCGTGTGATTCCAGATATCCCTAAAGCCTGTCGCTTATCTGGTTTAGAGCCTTTTACCATTGATCGCAACTCACTGTTTGTGAACGTCGGTGAGCGCACTAATATTACCGGCTCAGCCCGCTTTGCTCGCTTGATCCGTGAAGACAATTACACTGAAGCCCTCGCCGTGGCACTGCAACAGGTTGAATCAGGCGCGCAGGTGATTGATATCAACATGGACGAAGGCATGCTCGACTCCAAAGCAGCCATGGTCACCTTCCTCAACTTAATCGCTGGCGAGCCTGATATCTCGCGCGTCCCCATTATGATTGACTCATCTAAATGGGAGATTATCGAAGCCGGTCTGAAGTGCATTCAGGGTAAAGGGATAGTCAACTCCATCTCGATGAAGGAAGGGGTTGAGCAGTTTATTAAACACGCCAAACTCTGCCGCCGTTATGGTGCTGCAGTTGTCGTGATGGCCTTTGATGAGCAAGGTCAAGCCGATACTGCTGCGCGCAAGCAGGAAATCTGTGGTCGTTCCTAC
>JAAZCO010000102.1 GCA_012513235.1 Gammaproteobacteria bacterium | reverse complement strand
GGATGCTTTGGGTTCTTATGTGATTTCGATGGCCTCGGCACCTTCGGATGTATTGGCGGTGCAATTATTACTTAAAGAAGCAGGCCTCAGTCGAGCGATGCGTATTGCTCCATTGTTTGAAACTCAAGATGACTTGCATAATGCTGCGGGCGTGATTGATCAACTATTGAGCTTGGCAGATTACCGTAATGCTCTGGCTGGGCCGCAGGAAGTGATGATAGGCTATTCTGACTCCGCTAAAGATGCCGGAACCACAGCTGCAGCATGGTCACAATACCGTGCACAAGAAGAGTTGGTTGCGGTGTGTCAGAAGCAAGGTGTTGAGCTGATTTTATTTCATGGTCGTGGCGGTACAGTCGGTCGTGGCGGTGGTCCTGCACATGAAGCAATTTTGTCCCAGCCGCCGGGTTCAGTCGCGGGCCGTTTCCGTACCACTGAGCAAGGTGAAGTGATTCGTTTTAAATACGGTTTACCTGCTGTGGCTGCACAAAATCTTAATCTGTACTTAGCGTCAGTACTGGAAGCTACCTTATTACCACCGCCAGCGCCTAAGGATGAGTGGCGTGCAGTGATGGAGCGTTTAGCTGCGGACGGTTTGGCTGCATACCGTAAAACAGTACGTGAAGATCCACTTTTTGTGGATTATTTTCGCCAAGCGACACCCGAGCAAGAATTGGGTCGCTTGCCTTTAGGTAGCCGTCCAGCACGTCGTCGTAGTGGTGGTATTGAAAATCTACGCGCGATTCCATGGATTTTTGCTTGGACACAAACACGCATGATGTTACCCGCTTGGCTAGGCTGGGAAACTGCCTTACAAAATGCTATTGCGCGTAAAGAAGAGTCTGTGTTGGCAGAAATGCGCGATCAATGGCCGTTTTTTAGGGCACGCATTGATATGTTAGAGATGGTGTTATTGAAAGCAGACTCTGGCATTGCACGTTTATACGATGAACGTTTAGTGGCAGATGAGCTGCGTGGTTTTGGTGAGCAGTTGTATCAGCACCTGAGCCAAGCTGTAGAACAAGTATTGCATTTAACTGGCGAGGCGCATTTGTTAGAGCGTCATCCACAGGTGCGTGCGTCAATTAGTGTGCGTGACACTTACCTTGATCCACTGCATTTGCTGCAGGTTGAGTTATTAGCACGATCAAGAGAGCAAGGTGAAGCGATTTGCCCGGCCATTGAGCAAGCTATGTTAGTTACTGTGGCAGGTATTGCGGCAGGATTACGTAATACGGGTTAAAGCTGACAGCCCACCACCACGCTTTTGTGGTGGTGGGTCATATGCTGCGTTAAGGCTATGAGCGGGCCTCATCCGTGCTAATTAAAACGGCTTTAGAATCGCTAGCAGGACAATCACAATCAAAAATAAGACTGGTAGCTCATTAAACCAACGGTAAAAAACGTGCCCTTTTTGGTTAGTGCCAGCAGCGAAGCGTCGATAAATCACACCCAAAGAAAAGTGATAGATAATCAGTAAGACTAACAGTGTCAGCTTAACGTGCATCCAGCCCATCTTGAGCAAGGCAGGATTCATATATAGCATATAGAGTCCAAGCCCTAGAGTTGCCACCAGTGATGGGTGCATAATTCCACGGTACAGCTTGCGCTCCATAATCACAAAGCGATCTTGGCTGGGGGTGTCGTCACTCATTGCGTGATAGACAAATAAACGTGGCAAGTAAAATAAACCCGCAAACCAACAGACCACTGCGATAATATGGAAAGCTTTAATCCATAAATAATCCATTACTAGCTCCAATTAAGAAATAACGCATATGTTAGTCTGCAGCAGCAGCAGTGTCATTAGCTAAGTGCTGGTTATAGAGTGGCAGATCAATTTACTTTTAGAGGGTGCATGCATGATCAAGGTAGCAATCGTTGGCGGTACAGGTTACACAGGGGTTGAGTTGTTGCGTTTACTCGCCTTACATCCGCATGCGCAGGTTAAAGTCATTACTTCTCGCTCAGAAGAAGGCGTACGGGTTGCTGATATGTACCCTAACTTACGTGAAAGCTACCCAAACTTAGCTTTCACTGTACCTGATGCAGATGCACTGACTTCATGTGATGTGGTGTTTTTTGCTACTCCGCATGGTGTTGCGCATGGTCTAGCTGATGAGATTTTGCAAGCAGGTACACGCGTCATCGATTTATCTGCAGATTTTCGCTTGGAAGATGCTGATGAATGGGCGCAGTGGTACGGCCAGCTACATGGCGCGCCACATTTATTAGCTGATGCTATCTATGGTTTACCTGAAGTGAATCGCGATAAAATCAAAGATGCACGCTTAATCGCGGTGCCAGGCTGTTACCCAACCGCGGTGCAATTGGGCTTGCTGCCACTGGTTGAAGCTGGACTGGCGGATCTTAAGCAGATTATTGCTAGCTGCGCATCAGGTGTCAGCGGTGCCGGTCGCGGAGCAAAAGTTGGCTCACTATTTTGTGAGGCTGGCGAGAACATGATGGCCTATGGTGTAAAAGGTCACCGTCATTTGCCTGAAATTAAACAGGGATTGCGTCGTGCTGCAGGTCAGCCGGTTGAGTTAACCTTTGTTCCACATTTGGTGCCCATGATTCGTGGTATTCACGCCACTTTATACGCGACAGTTGTTGATCGTAGCGTTGATTTACAGAAACTGTTTGAGCAGCGTTACCAAGATGAGCCTTTCGTTGATGTATTACCAGCGGGTGTATTCCCACAAACGCGTACCGTTAAAGGCGCTAATATGTGCCGTATTGCTGTGCAACGCCCACAAAACGGTGATGTGGTTGTGGTGATGTCAGCGATTGATAACTTGGTTAAAGGCGCATCTGGCCAAGCAGTACAGAATATGAATATTATGTTTGGCTTAGATGAGAACAGTGGCTTAACCACTATCGCTTTAATTCCTTAAGCGTTGGTAATAGTTGACCATACTGGTAGGATAAGCAGATAATATTAACTACAGTTTTTACAGCGCGATGCTGGGAGAAAGTAAAATGAGTGTTGAATCCTTCGTCCCTGCCGCAATGCAGTTTACTCACGGTGCAGCAAAGAAAGTTAAATCTCTGGTGGAAGAAGAAGGTAATCCACG
>JAAZCO010000101.1 GCA_012513235.1 Gammaproteobacteria bacterium | reverse complement strand
TGGCCTTTTTGACGACCAAAGCCTTTAACTTCAGTCACGGTAATACCTTGCACGCCAATTTCCGATAATGCTTCGCGTACATCATCCAGTTTGAAAGGTTTGATGATGGCGGTAACTAATTTCATACGGTCTCTCCGAGATTAAATGACTTACCATTCGAGTCAATGGTGAACCTGCCTAGAGGCATTAGCCTAGCAGGGTGACTGGCGCATCGACACATGTAATAACACAGTTGGCAAACACATTATTTGAGCAGGCCGATAAACACAACACATCATTTGCCCAAACAACAATCAAGCGTTATTAAGGCCAAGTATTATACTCAAGATTGCTCTGCTTCTCTCTGGCTTTGCGAAAGATTCATATTCGCCATGACGTGCTAAACTGAAATCATCATTTTTAAGGAATACCATTATGTTACCGCCCAAAGCCTTACTGGATAGCCTCAGCACCCATGCCGGACGTTTACTAGGTAGCGATATGCCATTGCCGCGTGCTGAAATTGAAGCCCAATTCAAAGCCTTGGTACAAAGCACATTCAGCAAGCTGGATTTAGTCAGCCGTGAAGAGTTTGACAGTCAAATGGTCGTCCTAGCGCGCACCCGTGCACGTCTAGAGGCGCTAGAAAGCACTGTAGCGGCACTCGAAGAGCAACTCAGACAAACACCACAACCTTAAGTAAATGCTACATAAATCAAAAAGGCCATTGCGAACGAAGTGAAGCAATCTATCTGACTTTTTGAATCAACGCGTTAGTGATTGCCGCATCGCTCTGCGACTCGTAATGACTGAATTAATCAACGTTGCTTTAAGTCGGATTTTACCGCCGGATTGATTCAGCGGCGTTTTATCTACATATGATCAAGGAGGATTTATGTCTCTCGCTATTATCCATAGCCGGGCGCAAATTGGTGTGGAGGCCCCCGCTGTCAGCGTGGAAATTCATCTCACCAATGGTTTGCCATCACTGACCATCGTCGGTTTACCCGAAACCGCCGTACGCGAAAGCAAAGACCGTGTACGCAGCGCCATTTTAAACAGTGCGCTGGAGTTTCCACGTAAACGTATCACTTTAAACTTAGCGCCAGCAGACCTACCCAAGGAAGGTGGGCGCTTTGATTTAGCTATTGCCCTAGGCTTGCTGGCGGCCAGCGCACAACTGCCCGGTGGCTGCCTAGACAACTTTGAATGCTTAGGCGAGCTTGCCCTCTCCGGTCATGTGCGACCGGTGCGTGGTGTATTGCCTGCAGCTTTAGCCGCTCGCGATGCCGGCCGAGCCTTAGTGGTTGCTTTAGAGAATGCTGAAGAAGCCTGTCTAGCCAGCGGTTTAAAAGTCTATGCCATTGAACACTTACTGGAGTTGGTCAGCCATTTTAATCAACAGCACGTTCTGCAGCCCTATCAATCACAAGGCTTAGTGGCACGACCACCCTCCTACCCTGACCTACTTGAAGTACAAGGCCAGCATGCAGCCAAACGTGCTTTGGTGGTGGCCGCGGCGGGTCAACATAATCTACTTTTAAGCGGACCACCTGGCACTGGCAAAACCTTACTGGCCAGTCGCTTACCCGGTTTATTACCGCCCTTAACTGAAAGCGAAGCCTTGGAAGTGGCAGCCGTACAATCAGTAGTCAGCATTGAGCCTTTACGCAGCTGGCCACAACGCCCCTTTCGCCAGCCCCATCACAGCGCTTCGGCTCCTGCGTTAGTGGGTGGCAGTGCGCGGCCACGACCAGGTGAAATCAGCTTGGCCCATCAAGGTATTTTATTTCTTGATGAGCTGCCTGAATTTGATCGCAAAGTATTAGAAGTACTGCGTGAGCCACTAGAGTCTGGCTATATTGTGATTGCTCGCGCCCATAGCAAAGTACGCTTTCCTGCACGTTTTCAATTGGTAGCGGCGATGAACCCCTGTCCTTGTGGCTATTTTGGTGATCCTAACGGGCGCTGTCGCTGTACCCCAGAACAAGTGCAGCGTTATCGCAACAAGCTCTCCGGGCCTCTGCTTGACCGCATTGACTTACATATTAGCGTTGCACGTGAAGCCACATCTTTGCGCCAGCCAAAAGACCCAGGCACCAGCTCAGCTGAGGCTGTAGAGCAAGTCTGCGCGGCACGCGAGCAGCAACTACAGCGTCAAGGCTGCAGCAATGCGCAACTCGACTTAAACGCCTTACGCGAACATTGTGTTCTGCTAGATAACGACCGTACCTGGCTGGAACAAGCCAGCGAGCGCCTAAACTTATCCTTACGCTCCACCCATAGAGTGCTCAAAGTGGCGCGCACTTTAGCTGACTTAGACAACAGTACGGCTATTACTCGCGGACACCTTGCCGAAGCTTTGCAATATCGGTTTAACGAGCAGCAATAATATTTGAGCAGCGCACTACAATTGAGCAGCGTACTGAATGGTAGTGCGCTGCTCAATTTTTCTATTATGGAGTTTTAGGCTTAGCTTTTTTCGGCATTAAGTATTTCATTAAGCCTTGGAACCACATCACCAGCATGGTGTTGCCTTGAATCTGAATATTTTTATCCTGAATGCCCTGCATAAAGGCCAGTTGCTTATTTTTTGCTTGCAACGTAGCAAAACCAAAGGCTGAATCTTTAAAACCAATAGAAAAAGCTGGGTTTTGAGCTACGCCCGAGCGGCTTTCAACACGGTTATTAGCCACCACAAAATGGCGTGCAACTTTACCGTCCAGTGTATGCAACATAAAAGTTAAGTCTTTACCGTCCAACTGCTGCTGGAAAGCGCTATTAGTCTTGCTGGCCTTGCTCATCATGCGGCCAAGCGCCCAAAGTAAAAAACGAAATTTCATCAAAAGTTCCAAGTGCTGAGTTGTGCTTATTAGGCAATGAGGGTTGTACTGTCATCAAAATTATGACTGCATTGCCCTGCACGTATTGCTTTATTTCTGCAGGGCAGGCGGTGTTATTGGCTTTGCGCTACAGCTTCTTTTAATTGCTTACCGGGTTTAAACGCCACGGTATTACTGGCCTTAATTGTGAGCGGCTCACCGGTTTGTGGGTTTTTACCCGTACGCGCACCACGATGACGTCGTACAAAAGAGCCAAAACCAA
Organism: Gammaproteobacteria bacterium; assembly: GCA_012513235.1. Taxonomy (GTDB): domain Bacteria; phylum Pseudomonadota; class Gammaproteobacteria; order Pseudomonadales; family Pseudomonadaceae; genus Denitrificimonas. The sequence continues at coordinate 3,129 of JAAZCO010000101.1, read as the reverse complement.
TCAAGGTTACAGAGTCATCCTTGGCCAATGCATGGGTGATTTCTTCTAATAGCGTGTTGAGCAGTTGGCCTGCTTGGTCTTTGCTAAGATTAGTTTTATCTGCAATGGCTGCAACCAATTCTGGTTTGAGCATATCCGGCCTCACTTGTTTTTTATTAGGTAATATAACGCGTGCATGATGCACAGAGCTAAAGCATGGCATGCCAATTCTTGACTGGCCAGTCTTGAGATTATTTATCTACTGAGCGCCAGCACACAGAGCAACATCCGTTACTCGATTCAAGCCATCGCACACTAAAACCATCGCCACAGCCGTGCTAAACTTGTGCAACATTTCTAGTAAGTAGCCCGTATCGTGCCCATTACTGCGCCCAAGACTCTCACCAGCAACTGGCAGACAACTCCCACACATTGCGCCGAGCTGAATGATTGGCTGTTTGATCAAGGCTCGCTCACGCAACGCTTAACCCAGTTATGCAATAGCGCTTTTACCGTGAAACTGCTCGCAGAAGGCTGGCAAACACTGACTGCAGATGAGTGCCAAGCACTGCATATCAGCGACGGCAGTTGTGGTTGGGTGCGCGAAGTGCTGTTGTGCGACGGTGCAAAGCCTTGGATTTTTGCCCGTAGCGTGGCCAGTCAAGCCGCCTTATACCGCTCAGATTTTAATATTGACCAATTAGGTACGCGCTCGCTGGGTGCCATTTTATTTAGCCAGCCAGCCTTTGAGCGTGGTGCTATGTATATTCGTCGCTTGCCTAGCCAAGCGCTGCCTGTACAGGTGCAATCTCTGACACAGCAGTACACAACAGTATGGGCGCGTCGCTCATGTTTTACTAAAAACACCTTAGGAGTACTGGTCGCTGAAGTTTTTCTGCCACAACTTTGGCAAGATACTCAGCATTTAGACTTTAATACTCTTTAAGCATTATCCTTCACAGCCTGTCTCGCGGAGCCTTGTATGTATCTACAACTATTAAAATCCTTCAATCGTTTGCACCCTCGCGCTTGGGATTTTATTCAGTTGCTGCGCCTGGATCGCCCCATTGGGATTTATCTACTGATGTGGCCCACACTCTGGGCTCTATGGATTGCCGGCGATGGCGCACCGAGTTTCAAGAACCTGATCATTTTTATCGTGGGCGTGATTTTAATGCGCTCGGCAGGCTGTGCCATTAATGACTTTGCCGACCGTGGCATTGATGGTGATGTAGCACGTACTAAAGGCCGCCCCATTGTCACCGGCAGAGTCACTGCTAAAGAAGCTCTGATAGCTTTTGCGACCCTAATTGCAATCAGCTTTGTCTTGGTGCTTTTTACCAGCACGCAAACCGTTTACTGGGCCTTTTTAGCTGTTGGTTTAGCGGCGCTGTACCCTTTTACTAAACGCTATACCCATTACCCGCAGGTCGCTCTTGGCGCAGCCTATTCATGCAGTATCTTACTGGCCTTTAGTGCAGAAAAAGGCTCAGTACCTAGCGCGGTATGGCTGATTTATCTGGCTAATCTACTGTGGACCATTGCTTATGACACCTACTACGCCATGAGCGATCGCGAGGATGATTTAAAAATTGGAGTTAAATCCACTGCCGTCTTATTTGGTAGCGCAGATCGCGCGATTATTCTGAGCCTACAAGGTGGTGCGCTATTTTTACTGCTGTTAGCGGGTAATAGCTTTGGGTTGGGCGGTTACTTTTATTTAGGTCTGTTGGGCGCTGCAGCGTGCTTTACTTGGGAGTTTCGCCACACTCGTCAACGCGATGCGCAATCATCACTGGAAGCGTTCTTACATAATCACTGGGCCGGCTTTGCTATTTTACTCGGCATTATTGCGCACTATACTTTTGCAGGTTAAGCGCAGCAATCCAGACTATAAACTCAGCCTATTCGCCGCCTACAGCAAAGTTTGGCAAGCTATTGACCGGTTGATTAAAGTCGAATGGAATCGACTCGACTGCTAAACCTATATTGCGCTGCACGACAAAGTGTAAGTGCGGCCCGGTACTATTACCGGTATTGCCAGAACGCGCCAACAATGAGCCTTGCGTAACACGCTGCCCTTGCGTGACGCCCACCGAGCCTTTTTGCAGATGCAAATACACACCCATAGTGCCGTCATCGTGCAAAATACGCACAAAGTTACCCGCAGGATTGCTACCGCGCCCCGTTTGCTGATTCTCAACTTTAACCACCACGCCACCGCGCGCAGCCACTATAGGTGTACCTTCTGGCATGGCGATATCTAAGGCATAGCGACTTTTAGCAGTGAAATGGCTGTATTTACCATTAGCGCCTTGAGTGAGGCGAAAAGGCCCGCCACGCCATGGTAAGGCGTATTGACTGGTCGTAGGTAGCAAGCTTGGATCACCCACCGCATGACGCAACTTAGGCGTGTACTGCACTGACTGTGCTGGATTATCTGGCAATAAGGTCACTAAGGTTGTGGTACTGCGCGCAGGCAAAACCTTGCGCAATGGCGCCTGTATGCCACCGGCAATATTAGCTTGCTGCTCAAGGACTAATTCAACTTCCACGGGTGCATGTAAATTATTGCGCAGTAACAAGGTTGCGCCATGCTCATGTTTACGAGTTGTGAGTTTGATATCGTTTTCAATGCGCTCAACCATACGATCATTAAACACAAACACTTGAGCACCGGTTTGCACCTGATCGGTATAAGTCACAACACCATTGGCGTCGGTATATTTATACACAGTAATGGCGTAGCTCTGGCTACTGAGCAGCGCAGTACAAAGCACTGCTAGAACTTTCTTAGACATCAAACACCCCATCCACAAGCCTGCTTTACACCATAGCAGTCTCTGTGTGGCTGGCAATTAATAGACTGATAAGTGTGCCCAAGCTGGCGCAAGCAGTAGAGACCAAGTGCCGGCAACCAGCTATTAGGCACTCGGGCTGAAGTGGCGCTGAGTGGTGCCACGCGCAATTAAGCGCGAAAGGTAATCCATCTTTTTCGGATCACTGTCGACAAAACGGCAATTGACCTGCAACCACTCACTGTCAGGCTTAGCTTCTAAAGCACTCACTGAATGCACATAAGCGTTTAAGCGTGCTACTTCAGCTTCTTCACCTTGCTCTAGATCCAAGACAGCACTGTCTAAAACTTGC
>JAAZCO010000100.1 GCA_012513235.1 Gammaproteobacteria bacterium | reverse complement strand
TGGTGTAACGCTCAACCATACCGCCGACTTGTTCGCTTTGATCCGGGTGGACCAAGAACACTATTTCGTAATGACGCATAGATGCTCCTTACGGGTTGTAGCCTGCCGCACCATGCGGTCAGACAAGGAGTTGATAAAATTCTGCAAAGCAACCACATGGGTAGTATGCGCAATGCAAGAGGCGAATTATAAAGAAGCATCTGTCCCTAAGCAAGGTGCGACGGCTAAAAGGACAGATTAACTGCTAAATTCTTTATTTACGCAGGGTACGCTGGCGTTGTGCTTCAAACAAACACACACCTGTGGCCACAGAAACATTCAGGCTACTCACAGTACCCTGCATCGGTAAATTAACTAAATAATCACAGTGCTCACGGGTTAAGCGGCGCATACCTGTGCCTTCTGCGCCCATCACCACGATCAGCGGACCGGTCATATCTTGCTGATAGAGGGTTTGCTCAGCATCACCAGCTGTACCCACGACCCACAGACCTTTCTGGCGTAATTTTTCCAGCGCACGCGCCAAGTTGGTCACAGCCACCAAAGGCACCACTTCAGCAGCACCGCAAGCGACTTTACGCACAGTGGCATTCAAAGTGGCTGATTTATCTTTGGGGATAATCACCGCATGCACCCCGGCTGCATCCGCAGTACGCAATACAGCTCCAAGGTTATGCGGATCAGTGACACCATCGAGCACCAGCAACAAGGGCGGTACTTCTAGACGATCAAGCAACTCCTCAAGCATTTGCTCGCCCCAAATCTGGCTGGGGCTGACTTTAGCGACCACACCTTGGTGCACGCCATCAATCTGCTCATCCATTTCCTTACGGGTAATGGTGTTGCTTTGCACACGCGCTTCATCAGCCAACTGGCGTAAGACTTGGATGCGTGGATCATCACTGCGGCCATCCGCTAAAATCAGCTGTTTAACGCGCTTAGGGTGATGACGCAGTAGAGCCTCTACCGCGTGAACACCATAAACGTTTTCTAAATCACTCATAGTGTCCCGCCTTAACTGATTTACTGACGACTTTACGCTTGCTGTTTTTAGGCTTAGCTTTATCTGCGCCAGCCTCTACGGCTTTGGCTACCGGCGCTTTAGCTTTCGCTGCTGGGCCTTTTTTGCCAGCACTAGGCTTGGCTGCTTTGTTTTTGCTCGGCGCTGATACTGGACGCTTGTCGTTGTTAGCACCTGCTTGATTCATTTCAAAGTCAATTTTGCGCTCATCTAAATCAACACGCGCCACCATCACTTGCACAGTATCGCCAAGACGGAAACTGCGACCGCTGCGCTCACCGCTTAAACGGTGGTGCAAGGCATCAAAATGGTAGTAATCACCGGGTAACGCAGTAACGTGCACCAAGCCTTCAACGTAGATATCAGTGAGTTCAACAAACAAGCCAAAGCCGGTCACTGAAGTCACTACTCCTTCAAAGGTATCACCCACGCGATCAAGCATAAATTCGCACTTGAGCCAAGTCACCACATCACGCGTGGCTTCATCAGCACGGCGCTCAGTTAAGGACACTTCCACACCGATTTCTTCGAGGCGTGGCATTTCATAGGGATAAATCTGCGCTTTAGGCAAACTGCGCGCACCCACTCGCTGCACGTGTTCAGTCTTCTGACGTGAACGAATCACATGACGCACCGCGCGGTGATTGAGTAAGTCCGCATAACGACGAATCGGTGAAGTAAAGTGCGTATAAGCTTCGTAGTTGAGACCAAAGTGGCCGTTATTATCAGGGCTATATACCGCCTGACTTAACGAGCGCAGCATCACGGTTTGAATCAACTGGAAATCTGCACGCTCACGTACGGTTTCCAACAGCGCCAAATAATCTTTCGGCGTTGGATCGCCTTTACCGCGATTGAGGGTTAAGCCCAGCTCGGTTAAGAAGCCGCGCACTTTCTCTAACTTTTCTGCTGGCGGACCATCGTGCACACGGTATAAACCAGGCAACTCGTGGTCAGCTAAGAAGCTCGCCATGGCCACGTTGGCACACAGCATGCATTCTTCAATCAACTTGTGCGCATCGTTACGTTCGGTTGGTAAAATTTCAGCAATCTTACGATCTTCACCAAATACGATATGCGTTTCGCGGGTTTCAAAATCAATCGCACCACGCACATGACGCTGCTTTTGCAATGCTTTGTAAGCTGCGTACAACTCTTTAACGTGCGGAGCAACGGCGGCATACTCAGTCAATAACTGCTTGCCTTCGGTACTGCGTGGACGCTCCAGCATGGCACTGACGCTGTCATAGGTTAAACGTGCATGTGATTGAATCACCGCTTCGTAAAACTGATAACCAATCATTTTACCGGTATGCGCTAAAGCAATTTCACACACCATCGCTAAGCGATCAACATGCGGATTGAGTGAGCATAAGCCGTTGGATAATTCCTCTGGCAGCATTGGAATCACGCGCTCAGGGAAATACACGGAGTTACCGCGCAAGGCCGCTTCTTGGTCGAGGGCCGAGTCAACTTTCACATAGTGTGATACGTCAGCAATGGCCACATATAAGCGCCAGCCGCCAGAAACTAAGTCTCCGCCAGTGCGTGGCTCGCAATACACCGCATCATCAAAGTCACGCGCATCAGCACCATCAATAGTGACAAACGGCAGATGGCGCAAATCAACGCGACGCTCTTTGTCTTTTTCTTCTACTTCGGCTTTAAAACGCTTAGCTTCTTTAATCACCGCATCGGGCCAGACGTGGGGAATATCGTAGTTGCGCAGGGCAACCTCAATTTCCATACCCGGAGCCATATATTCGCCCAGCACTTCAACAATATTACCTTGTGCTTGGAAACGCGCAGTCGGCCAGTGGGTAATAGCCACTTCAACCAACTGACCAATCTGCGCACCATTGGCACGGCCTGGACTGACCAGAACTTCTTGCTGCATTTTTTTATTGTCGGGCAAAACAAAGCCAATGCCGTTTTCTTCGTTATAACGACCCACAATAGACTCGTGCGCGCGCTCAGCGACTTCAGCAATAGCACCTTCACGGCGACCACGCTTATCAAAGCCCACTACGCGAGCTAAAGCACGGTCACCGTCAAAGACTAAGCGCATCTGCGTTGGGCTTAAGAATAAATCATCGCCGCCATCATCAGGAATTAGAAAACCAAAGCCATCGCGGTGACCGCTCACGCGACCTACCACTAAGTCCAGCTTATCGACCGGCGCATAAGCGCCACGGCGGGTGTACACAACCTGCGCATCACGCTCCATCGCGCGCAAGCGACGACGCAGTGCTTCAAGGTCTTCTTCAGAGGTTAAACCAAATTCCTCAGCGAGCTGCTCGCGCGCAGCAGGTGCACCACGCTCGGCCAAGTGATGTAAAATCAGCTCTCGGCTAGGAATGGGGTTGTCATATTTTTCCGCTTCACGTGCGGCCTCAGGGTCGAGGGATTGCCAATCGGCTGTCAAATTAAATTCACCTTACTCTACAAAATTAGAAGGTGACGTAAATAATTGTTCACATCACCATATTACGTGGCTAATTTAACAGATTTTTTAGCTCACGGGGGTTTACAAGTTCTTTTTTCGGCCGTATAGTTCGCGACCACAACGTAACGTAATGCACGTTGTACCACGGAAAGACATGTAATGTGTTGTTTTCGATGCCCAGGTGGTGGAATTGGTAGACACGCTAGCTTCAGGTGCTAGTGCTCGCAAGGGCGTGGAAGTTCGAGTCTTCTTCTGGGCACCAATTAAAGCAGTATACAAACCTGTGTATGTTGCATCTAAAACCCGCTTTTAAGCGGGTTTTTTATTGCCTGCTGATAAGTACAAGTCAACCGAGCCACTCCAGCAGCCGATCCTATTAAGCAGGCAGAACTGCGGCCTCAGCAGCGACACAAATACAGTTACGCCCCGAGTTTTTTGCTTGATACAGCGCTTGATCAGTGCATGCGCGGCCTGACTAGCGCGCAGTTGTGCTCGCTGCTCTGCTTCCACCAACTGAGTGTCATGCAGAGCATCCAAACGCAGCCAATAGATGGCTAAAAAAGACAGAAACACCAACCATATTAAACCAAAGCGCATTTGAATACGGTAGTGTTGAGTAATGCTCGATAACATACTGATACTCTTTCGAATACAGGTACAGTAGCAGGCTGCTGTAACACATGATTAAACCAAATCGTGGAGTATACCACCGCTCTATTTTAGCGGCATGATCGAGCCCTT
>JAAZCO010000099.1 GCA_012513235.1 Gammaproteobacteria bacterium | reverse complement strand
CGCTGCTAAAGATTTACCCGCAGCGTTGGCGATTATCGTTAAGCAAGTGCGCGTAGCGATGAACAGTCACGTCTGCTCAGTGTATTTATATGATATTGAGCGTGACCGTTATGTGTTGATGGCCACTGAAGGTTTAAATAAACGCGCGGTGGGCAAAGTCAGCATGGCCTCACATGAAGGCTTAGTCGGCTTAGTGGGCAGCCGCTCAGAAACCATTATTTTGGAAGATGCCACCAGCCATCCGCGCTTTGCCTATTTCCCCGAAACGGGCGAAGAGCGTTATGCGTCTTTTCTAGGCACCCCAATTATTCACCACCGCCAAGTGATGGGCGTTTTAGTGGTGCAGCAAAAAGAGCGTCGCCAATTTGACGAAGGCGATGAGGCCTTCTTAGTGACCATGAGCGCGCAACTCTCTGGCGTCATCGCTCACGCCGAAGCTACAGGTTCCATTCGCGGTTTGGGTAAGCAAGGTAAAGGGATTCAAGAAGCGCGCTTTATTGGTGTACCCGGTGCGCCAGGTGCTGCTTTAGGTACGGCGGTCGTGGTGTTACCTATTGCTGATTTGGATGTGGTACCGGATAAAATGGTCAGCGATGTTGCCGAGCAGTTAGCCCTGTTTGAGCACGCACTCGAATCAGTGCGCGAAGATATTCGTAGCCTGTCCAAGCGCTTATCCACACAGCTGCGCCCGCAAGAGCGGGCCTTATTTGATGTGTACTTAATGATGCTGGATAACACCGCACTGGCCGGTGATGTCATGCGCGTAATTCGCACCGGGCAATGGGCGCAAGGCGCATTACGCCAAGTGGTCAGCGAGCATGTGCAGCGTTTTGAGCATATGGATGATGATTATTTGCGCGAACGCGCTTCAGATGTCAAAGATCTGGGACGGCGCTTGCTCTCCTATCTGCAGCAAGCACAGCAACAAACCTTAGTCTATCCCGATAATACGATTTTAGTCAGCGAAGAGCTGTCACCGGCGATGCTCGGTGAAGTACCACCAGAAAAACTGGTCGGTTTGGTCTCAGTACTGGGCTCACGTAACTCTCATGTAGCGATTTTAGCCCGTGCCATGGGCATCCCAACAGTTGTAGCGGCAGTTGACCTGCCTTACACCCGCCTCGATGGTATTGAGCTAATTCTCGATGGCTATCATGGCGATGTGTTCACTAACCCCAGTGCTTTACTGCGCCAGCAATACGCTGAAGTGGTGGAAGAAGAGCGCTTAATCAATAAAGATTTAGACAGCTTACGCAGCCTGCCCTGTGTCACCTTAGACGGTCATCAACTACCGCTCTGGGTCAATACGGGCTTACTGGCTGATGTGAAGCGCGCGCAACAACGCGGCGCAGAAGGCGTTGGTCTGTATCGCTCTGAAGTCGCCTTTATGGGCACGTCGCGCTTTCCGAGTGAAAGTGAGCAAGTGCAAATGTACCGTGAACAGCTGGAAGCGTTTCACCCTTTACCCGTGACCATGCGTACCTTAGATATCGGTGGTGACAAGCCGCTCAGCTACTTCCCGATTAAGGAAACCAACCCCTATCTAGGCTGGCGTGGCATCCGTATTACTCTGGACCACCCAGAGATTTTCCTCGTGCAAGTGCGGGCCATGATTAAAGCCAGCGCGGGTCTGAATAACCTGCATATTTTACTACCGATGATTTCGGGCGTGCATGAACTGGACGACGCTCAGCATTTGATTCATCGCGCTTGGGGTGAGCTGACTCAGGAAGGTTTAGAAGTACAAATGCCACAAGTTGGCGTGATGATTGAAGTGCCTTCTGCGGTTTATCAAGCCCGTGAACTAGCGCGCATGGCTGATTTTTTATCGGTTGGCTCCAACGACTTAACCCAATACTTACTGGCTGTGGACCGCAATAATGCACGGGTTGCTGCTTTATATGATTACTTGCACCCAGCGGTATTAATGGCGCTGCAAGATGTGGTCAGCGCAGCGCATGCTGAAGGTAAGCCTGTGAGTATTTGCGGAGAAATGGCTGGTGATCCGGTCGCTGCAGTGCTGTTATTGGCGATGGGCTTTGATAGCTTATCAATGAACTCCACCCACCTGCCGAAAGTAAAATGGCTGCTGCGCAAAATGACTTTAGCGCACGCGCAAGCCTTACTTGCAGAAGTTGCACACTTAGATAATCCACAAGTGATTCACAGCACTCTCAACCTTGCACTGGGTAATTTGGGCTTAGGCAAAGTGCTTAATCCCGCCTCCAGCGTACAAACTTAAGCATCACGCGCTCAGCTGCTTATTCTGTGCACGTTAACCTGCACTACACAGGCAGATCACGGATCTAACCTCAACAAGACCTCTTGATCAGTTCAGCTCAACCTGTGCCTGCCCAACATACTCACCTTGCACACTATAACTGCGCTCGGTCAGCGTAGTAGCTCCATCTGCATAGCGGCGCAGCAAGCTGGTCACCCGTGTACCATAAACGTCCCCACGAATAAAAATACTGGAGAGCATGCGCTCCATCGCTAAACCCACACCCGTATCAGGCAATTGATCATCTGCAGCGCGCTGCTCATCCTGCATCAATGCGAACAGTTCGGCATCTGGCGCTTCTAAATGCTGGGAAAAAGCACTGCGCACTCGCACTAACTTTGGCCAAGGTGTATCTAAACTGCCATTACACAGCGCATAAATGCCTGGGCTTAAACGTATTGGGCGTGGCTGTATAGAACTGAGATACCACATGGACTGCGCATCACCGACTAACAGGTTAAAGCCACTGTATTGGCTCACCTGGGTTGCGACTTCAAGCAAATATGCCTGTGGGGATTGTTGTCCAGCCAAGTAATCACTGACCAAAGCACCGCGTGACTGCGCACCTAATGGCAGCGTGGTATTGCGGATATTGGTTAAAGTCGCAAAGCGCCCCTGCTGAGCAACACCCAGCCACGTACCACCTGCTTCTAAATCACGACCAGCATAAATTGCCGGCTGATCAGCCCACTGTGCTAATGCAGCACTCGGGCGCGCATGTAATTCGTCACGGTTAGCGAGCAACAATAAAGGCTGTTGACTATCAGGTTGCCAAGCAAATACCACTAAACACATAGAAAACTCGAGAACAATATTATAGATAAATGATTATAGGACGCTGACACATCCAAACTG
>JAAZCO010000098.1 GCA_012513235.1 Gammaproteobacteria bacterium | reverse complement strand
GGCAATCCACCGAAGGGGCAAGCGGCAAACTGCTGCGTAAACTCTCAGGTATACAGGACAGAGGGAGAGGCGTTTTTGTCTGCAGGAGTCCTGTATGCTGACCTATATCTATGTTGTAGCTATTACCGCGGAAGCCATGTCTGGTGCCCTTGCTGCTGGGCGGCGTAATATGGACCTCTTTGGTGTGGCGCTGATTGCTTTTATTACCGCCCTCGGTGGCGGTACGGTGCGCGATATGTTGCTGGGTAATTACCCAGTCACTTGGACACAACATCCGCCCTATATTTATCTGACCATTGGCTCAGGCCTGGCCACCATGTTGATTGCGCGCTTTATGCATAAGCTCAATCAAATCTTCTTAATTCTCGACTCCATGGGCTTAGTCGCCTTTACCATTATTGGTTGTAACGTAGCGCTGCGCTTAGGCTATGAAACGCCTGTAGTGATTATGGCGGGGATTACCACGGGGATTTTTGGTGGAATTTTGCGTGATATTATGTGCAACCGTACTCCGCAAGTCCTGCGTCATGAGCTGTATGCCAGCGTGTCTTTGGCCGTGGCCATCGTCTATCTAGTGTTAATGTCGCTGGGTGTCTCTGACGATATCAACACCCTCGCCTCTTTTAGCTTTGGGTTGGCACTGCGCTTATCAGCGATTCGCTGGCAGCTGTCCTTGCCGGTGTTTTCCTATTCACCGGGACGCTGGGGCGATTAAGTCGCAACTGGATGGACTGAGGTTGCAACATTTTTCTGCAGCCATAAAAAAACCCGCAGCTCTTAATGAGCTGCGGGTTTTTTATAGTTCTAACCTAAGTTAGACCTTGTTACGACCATGACGCTTACGATCGTTTTCAGTCAGATACTTCTTACGCAGACGGATCGACTTAGGCGTTACTTCAACCAGCTCATCGTCTTCGATGAACTCAAGCGCTTGCTCAAGAGAGAAACGGATTGGTGGAACCAATGCTGTAGTTTCTTCTTTACCCGATACACGCATGTTATCAAGTTTCTTCGCTTTAGTTGGGTTAATCGCCAAGTCGTTATCACGACTGTGGATACCCGCCAACTGGCCTTCGTAGATTTCTTCACCTGGCGTCAAGAACAGCTTACCGCGCTCTTGCAGAGTTTCTAGTGAGTAAGTCAGTGCCTTACCGGTCGCCATAGAAATAAGGACGCCCTGCTGACGGCTGGTCACGTCACCTGTTTTGATTGGACCGTAGTGACTGAACATACCGGTCAAAATACCGGTACCAGATGTCATAGTCATAAACTGGTTACGGAAACCAATCAAACCACGTGCAGGTACAGTGTACTCAAGACGAATACGACCTTTACCGTCCGGAACCATATCGGTCAGTTCACCTTTACGTAAACCGAACTGCTCCATGATCGAACCCTGGTGCTGCTCTTCGATATCCAGAATGACGTTCTCGTACGGCTCTTGCTTAACACCATCAACTTCTTTGATTACAACTTCTGGACGTGAAATACCCATCTCGTAGCCTTCGCGACGCATGGTTTCAATCAGTACTGACAGGTGTAATTCACCACGACCCGATACTTTAAACTTGTCTACGTCATCGCCTTGCTCAACACGCAATGCAACGTTGTGTAGTAGCTCTTTTTCCAGACGCTCTTTCAGGTTACGACTGGTAACGAACTTACCTTCTTTACCTGCGAACGGAGAATCGTTCACCTGGAAAGTCATGCTTACAGTTGGCTCATCAACGCTTAATGGTGGTAAAGCTTCAACGTGCGCTTGGTCGCACAAAGTGTCAGAGATAAACAATGGATCAAAACCGCTGATACAAACGATATCACCCGCCTGTGCTTCTTCAACTTCAACGCGGTGCAGACCGTGGTGACCCATCAACTTCAAGATACGACCGTTACGGCGCTTACCTTCAGCATCAATTGAAGTCACTGGGCTGTTAGCCTTAATACGACCACGGGTAATACGGCCAATACCGATAATACCGAGGAAGTTGTTGTAGTCCAGTGCCGAGATTTGCATCTGGAATGGACCCTCTGGGTCAACAGCAGGTGGAGCAACGTTATCCACGACAGCTTGGAACAAGACGTCCATGTTTTCTGTCATTTCTTCTGGATCCATACCCGATACACCGTTCAACGCACTGGCGTAAACGATTGGGAAGTCCAGCTGCTCTTCAGTTGCACCTAAGTTATCAAACAGGTCAAACACCTGATCAACAACCCAGTCCGGACGTGCGCCAGGACGGTCAACTTTGTTGATTACTACGATTGGGCTTAAACCCGCTTGGAACGCCTTTTGCGTTACAAAGCGTGTTTGTGGCATTGGGCCATCGATGGAGTCAACCACCAACAACACGCAGTCAACCATGCTCATTACGCGCTCAACTTCACCACCGAAGTCAGCGTGACCGGGGGTGTCAACGATGTTGATATTGTAGTCTTTCCACTTAATGGCAGTGTTTTTCGCCAAAATGGTAATTCCGCGCTCTTTTTCCTGATCGTTGGAGTCCATCACACGGTCAGAGTCGAGCTCTTTACGGTCTAGGGTTCCAGAAGCACGTAACAGGGCGTCAACCAGAGTGGTCTTACCGTGGTCAACGTGAGCAATAATGGCAATGTTGCGTAAATTTTCAATCACAAGCTTATCTCAAGTAAAATATGTAGGCTGCACGCAAAACGTAGCAGTTCGAAGCAAAGTGCTCAGTCGTTACGGTCTGGTGGACGTAACTGCTGTGGTGTTGCCACACAGCTCCACAAACAAATCCATAACAGATGTCTAATCATGCATGACTACTTGCGCGCGGCCGTTGCACTGTATCAGGGCGGTAAACACGCACATTGGCATAGCCTTCATGCAACAGATGATGCGCGTGTAATTTGCTCATTATACCCTTATCGCAGTAGAGCAGATATTGGCGATTGGGGTCAAAGTTTTTGAAGCGACTGTTAATCGCATAAAAGGGTACATCAAGCTGTTCAATAGCGCCTAAATTAAGCGGTTGATCTTCAGCTTGGTCAGGGTGACGAATATCAACCACGATCTGCCCAGATAAGGCTTCACGCACTTCCTCAACCTCAATATCTTTACTCAGCTCGTCGAGGACTTTATCCATAGTGACGTAGCTCGCACGCTCAATAGCACGCTGCAAGAGAGTGGCATCTAAATGCGTTTCTTCATGCTCAACGCGACCAAGCTTAGCTTTGGTTTTGGGACTCACAGAAATAACGCCGCAGTACTCAGGCATATTTGCTGCAAAATCAGCTGTGCCAATCTCAAATGCAGTGCTAATTATATCTTGTTTATGCTCAGCAATTAATGGACGCAGCACTAATTTATCAGTGGCTCTATCAATTACGGCTAAGTTGGTCAGAGTTTGGCTGGCCACTTGCGAAACCGCTTCGCCGGTCACTAAAGTGTCCAACTGTAAATCTTCAGCAATGACATCAGCCGCTTTAAGCATCATACGTTTAAGTACAACACCCATATGGCTGTCATCGACATTTTCTAAAATATCGCCGAGCACTTCTTCAAAGGGCACGCTGATAAATAATACACGGTGCGAACTGCCGTATTTTTCCCACAGAAATTGTGCGACTTCTTTGACGCCCAACTCATGGGCACGACCACCCAAATTAAAAAAGCAAAAATGTGTCAGTAAACCACGGCGCATCATTTGATAAGCAGCGACAGTGGAGTCAAAACCACCTGACATCAACACCAAAACTTGCTCAACGCTGCCCAGCGGATAACCACCGATACCTTGGTGACGCTCGTACTCAATCAATAATCGAGCACCATTAATCTCAAAGCGTACTTCAACCTCAGGGTTGCGCAAATCAATTCCCGCAGCGCCACACTCCTCGCGCAATCGGCCACCCACATAACGCTCAACATCACCTGAGGTAAAAGGATGTTTACCGCTACGCTTACAGCGCACTGAAAAAGTCCGACCTTTTAACAAGTCAGCATAATGCGCCTTGCAATGCTCGGTGATCTCATCAAAATCACCCAGTGGGTATTCCAGTATTTGGAAAAAGTGTGAAATACCCGGCATACAACGCAAGCGCGCATACATTTCTTGCAACTGCTCTGGATCTTCGAGTGCTGTGAATAATTCTAAATTATCCCAATCCCCTATGACTTTTAACTCAGGATCAAGATCACGCAAGACCGTGCGGATATTTTTCCCTAGCTGATGCATAAGTTGCCGACGCACAGGCCGGCTCTTTATAGTGATCTCAGGAAAAGATTTTAGAAATAATTTCATAACACAAACAGGTCGCTAAGACGGGTTACCAAAGCAACCACAAAAATGGGCGCAAATCATAGCATCTTTTTCATTATAATGCTCTAAAAGCGAGCAGAGCCATGTGCGGCACAGCACACATAACCCGACTCACTCATCAGCGCTAGCTATTAACAGCTGTAGTACAACTCATACTCGAGTGGGTGTACAAAGGTGCGCACACGCAACTCTTCTGCTGATTTAATCGCAATATAAGCGTCTAGAAACTCATTACTAAACACACCACCACGTAACAAGAAGTCACGATCGCTATCTAAAGCCTCTAGGGCTTCTTTTAAGCTGCCACACACTTGTGGAATCTCTTTTGACTCTTCTGGTGGCAAGTCATAGAGGTTTTTATCCGCAGGATCACCGGGGTGAATACGGTTTTGAATACCATCCAAACCGGCCATTAACAGTGCGGCAAAGGCTAGGTAAGGATTGGCAGATGGATCAGGAAAACGCGCCTCGATACGACGGGCTTTTGGGCTGGTCACATAAGGAATACGAATCGACGCTGAGCGGTTACGTGCTGAGTAGGCCAACATCACCGGTGCTTCAAAGCCTGGTACCAAACGCTTATAGGAGTTGGTCGATGGATTGGTCAAGGCGTTTAGTGCTTTCGCGTGTTTAATGATACCGCCAACAAAGTACAGCGCAGTGTCTGATAAACCCGCATAACCTTCGCCAGAGAAGGTGTTTTTACCCCCAGCAGAAATCGACATATTCACATGCATGCCTGAGCCATTGTCACCGTATAAAGGTTTAGGCATAAAGGTCGCAGTACGACCATAGGCATCGGCAACATTATGCACAACGTACTTGAGCTCTTGTACTTCATCGGCTTTAGCAACAAGTGTATTAAAGCGCACACCAATTTCATTCTGACCGGCGGTCGCCACTTCATGGTGATGAACTTCAACAAAATGGCCCATCTCTTCCAGCGCATTCGACATGGCGGTGCGGATTTCGTGGTCATAATCATTGGGTGGCGTTGGCATATAACCGCCCTTCACACCTACGCGGTGACCTTTGTTGCCGCCTGCAAAATCTGTATCGCTGTTCCACGCCGCTTGCTCAGAGTAAATCTTGAACATGGAGCCGGACATATCTGACTTGAATTTAACCTGATCAAAGATAAAGAACTCAGGCTCAGGGCCGACAAATACCGTATCGCCAATGCCGGTCGACTTTAAGTACTCCTCGGCACGCGAGGCAATCGCACGCGGATCGCGATCATAACCTTGCATAGTCGAAGGCTCGATCACGTCACAGACGAGAATCAAAGTGGGCTCTTGAGTGAATGGATCCATGACTGCCGTGCTGTCATCAGGCAGCAGAATCATGTCAGAGGCTTCAATGCCTTTCCAGCCGGCCATCGAAGAGCCGTCAAACATCTTACCTTGCTCGAAAAAATCTTCATCCGCGTCACGCGCAGGCATAGTGATATGGTGCTGTTGCCCACCGATATCGGTGAAACGCAGATCAATCCACTTAGCGTTATGGGTTTGTATCAGTTCGAGCGACTTTGACATCATG
>JAAZCO010000097.1 GCA_012513235.1 Gammaproteobacteria bacterium | reverse complement strand
CGCGCTGCAGAAGCTGTTTTTCTTAACCGAGCACAGAGGCATCCGCACTTTGATTGCTGAGTAGCAACCAACGACTGTGCACCTGCAGCGCCTGGCAATAGTGCTCAATCAGCTCAGCACTGACGTACTCTTGCGCTTGCACTTCAGCCTGCACCCCGCTGGTTAAACGCTGCTCACGCCAATGTCTAAACAGCATGGCACTGCTACGCTCGACACTTAAGCTGTGCTGCTGCAGTTGCGCGGTTTGCACCCTGATATCTGCCTGTAAAGTTTGAAGATGCTCAGGCAGCTGCGCCTGAAACTCTGCCAAACACTGACGCAACTCTCTGAGTAACTGCACAGCGCTGACTTTGCTCGACTGCACCGCACAGACCAATCCCTCATGCTCGCCTTCCGCATAGGGCAACACAAATACCGCATAGCATAAGGCTTGTTCATCGCGCAGAGTGCGCTGTAAGGCGGTTTGAAAATGCTGAGCACAGACGCGATTAATTAAGCGCAGGCGGTCTTTATGCTGAATATCCTCTGCCGGCAACGGTATATGCACCACCAGCAAGGCATCCTCAGTACCGCTCTCGGGCAGCTGCTGCCAACCGGTGGCGACTGAGCTAACAGCCGCGCGATTTAAAGGCTGTAAACGCTGCAGATAACGCGTCTCTAACAACACTGCATACTCAGCCGCCCCCAACCAAAGCGCGCTTTGTGGCGCAGTGGCTAAGGCAATTTGCGTCTCCTGTTCTGGCGCGGCCAACGCACCGGCCAAAGCCTGCGGTACGCGCTGCAATAAACGTCTTAAAGCAAAGTGCGCGCTGGGTGCCACGGGCGCAGCAATAAAGGGCGTTTCCAATAGGTTTAAGATTTGCTTCAGCGCCACCGGCACATAAGCTGCTGGCCCCGTCAAACGCATAAACACCATATCTGCGGTACACTCTGTATGCCATTGCACCGCGTTATAGCTGAGCAACTCCGACAAATCTGTTAGTCGACTTGGTAAGCGCTGCGCCACGGCTTGTGGATCAGGCACCGTCCAGCCCCAATAACACACGGCTAAATCCTGCGCGATCGAGACAGGCTGGTACTGGCTTAAATGGTATAACAGTGGCGGTGTTGATATATCAATGCTGGAAGGCTGATCAACTTCGGCAGTAGCACGCTGTGCAACAGGCTGCGAACTCTGAGCAAAATCACTGGGAAAACTAAACTGCGGCACACTCACTGCAACTGCAGCTGCATTGGTATAATGCTTAAGATGCTCAATCTGCAATGGCAAGCCTTGATCATACACACCCGCCACAGCTGCCGCACTCGCGCGCACCTGCACTACAGCGCCACTTTCAAGTTCCGCCAACACCGCATCCAAGGCTGCTAAACACTGCGCCGAAACGCCATCGTGTTGCACACCACCTGCGGCCAAAACCTGCTGCGCCTTGTGCAAGGGTTCCATTAATAACCAGCGATGCGCCTGTGCTTGCTGCTCATACGCTTGCTGTGGCTCAGAGTGTAACTGTAAGCGCCATTGCTGCAGCCATTGGATTAACCCAGAGAGCAACGGCGCATGCTGCGTCTGCGGGCTGGTCAATTGCACAGTCAACACGCCTTGCGCTTGCGCTGTATAAGAAGCGCGCACATTCACACCTGTGCACCAGCCGTGCTGCTGGGCATAGGCTAAAAAAGTCTGCGGCATGTTCAATGCTAAAGCATGCCGAGTTTTCTGCGCTAATTCAGCCAAACCCTGCCCCGCCTGATTAATGGGGATATGTACCAGCAGGTACTCATCAGCCACAGGCACAGTCAACTGCAGCGCAGCATGTTCAGACACACGCAAGTCAGGCACAGGCGGCGTTGCTAGATCACGCACCACCTCAGTTAATGGCTGCAAAGCGCTTAACACCGATGCTTGCCAAGATGACCAGGCACTGGGCACTACCACAACAATTTTTAATCGACTGCGTAAATAGGCGCGCTGGTGAAAGTCTGCCAGAATCGCGGAGAAATCTTTATCCTCAATGGCTAAGGTATGACGATTGCCTGCATAAAAGCGCTGCAAAGGATGCTGACCTAATAAACATGGAGCAATGGCTGCATCCATTAAAATCTGCGGCGCACGGCAGTAGAGCGCAAATTCCTCATCAATCACTTCACGCTCAGTGCGTAGCATCTCAGCCGTTAAGCGCGGTGCCACCAGCATATCCACCAAACGCTCCAGCGCTTGAATAAACAACGACGACTGCACCTGAAAGTGAAACAAGGTCTGTTGCGCTTGGGTTTGCGCATTGACGTGGCCACCATTGCGCTGAATAAAGGCCATCAGGCCATCGTCCAAGGCGTAGTTACTGCTGCCCCGAAACACCAAATGCTCTAAAAAATGCGCCATACCTAAATACTGCGGCGGCTCATGATGACTACCAGCAGCAAAACTGAGCGCCAGAGCACATTGCTGCGTATGCTCAGCGGACACCACGGTCAACTCACAACCGTCGCCGAATACCTGATGCCATAAAGGCTGGGATAAGTCTGTGTGCGGCATAACAACCTCAAAACTGATAGCCCCACAATCAAGCCACTCCGCTTCTTATGCAATAGTGCTTTAGCACTGATTATTTAATGCCTGAGGCTGTTGCGGCATCATATTTAATAGGTCTCAGCAGCAACATAACGTCTCTACAACAGTGGTTCACTCATAACGAACAGCTGCCGCAAAACACTAAAGTATTAATGATAACTTTTATGAAAAAGCACCAAAGTAGAGTTGCTAATGCAGCGCAATACTCGACACACTGCACACAGTTCTTCTAATCCTGTAAGAACGCTAAAAACTATAATTACAAGAGCGAGTCGACTATGAAAAAACTCCTAACTGCATTGTGCCTGACGACCCTACTCAGCCCTGCCGCCTTTGCTGAGCAATGGCTCACGACTCTAGAAACTGCTACACCACAAGAAGGCTATGAACTGGCGATTAAACTCTCACGTATGGCGGTTAAATTTACTCAGCCTTCAGCAGAAAAACGCACAGCCGTACGCGCTGAATACGAAACTGATGCCGACAACCTGATTGCCGCCGCGCAGACTGTTGCCACTAACTATCAGACAGTTGCTGCAGCCAATAACTACTGGAAAAAATAGGCTAGACAGCCTGTATATACATTATTTCTCAGTCATAAAAAAACGCGCATGGAATCACTCCACTGCGCGTTTTTTATTTAGCAAACTCAAATAAGCCTGCCATCGAACTGAATTAACGTACGATTAACCACTCACCTTCGCTGCTCTTTTTCAGGCGAATATCTTCCATAATGAGATCTTCTTTACCCATCATCTTCAGAGTCGCTTCAACGCTGCACTGATACACATCATTGCCGATTGAGTCACACCCTTGCACAGAGATGTTTTCAATCTTGGGTATCATACTGTCCATCATTTTCTGTGCATCACCACCGGTCAGACTCGCTAGACCGCTGAGGGCACCTAGATCATTTTTAATGCGCTTCTCTAAGGCCGTACGCACTTCAGAATCCGATGGTCCACCACCACACGCCGCCAGTGCTGCAGCCAGTGCGACCACTGATCCGAACTTGATCAAACCTGTTAATACTTTCATTGTTACTCCTTGTGTGGCGCGCTGCGCCGGTTATGGTATCTGTAAATTGGCGCTGCGCACTGCGCTACCCAGCCAACTGTATCCATGCACTTGCCACCACTTTAGAAGTGGCAGATTGCTGCTGAAATCTGTTAAATCGTTAGAGCTGCCAAGCGCTAAAGCCCAGCGCCAGCACGACCACTCCCAGTAACACCGCACCCAGCACTAGCCAAGGCTTGTGCGATTTGTGTTGTGGCACTGGTGCCCGTGCCGCTGCTCCCGCAGCCATCGCCATCGCTGCATGATCGGCGGCGAGATAAGACACTGGGCTGGCAGCAGGCGCTAACGTATCAGCTGGGCCATACCAACCCGTCAGCACCGGCTCACCGCCCACACTGAACAAACAACTCACATCGGTCTCACCCGCTACGCCAGCAAGGATCTCAGCTAGAGCTTGTTCACCGCTATGCCTCAATTGCTCAGCCACTTGGGCTAAGGCCTGTTGACGTTCAGCTAGAGTTTTCAATAGACGTTGCTGTTGCACCACCGACAGTTGTACAAAAGGCAGCACTGGACCAGTTAAAGGCGTGCACCACTCCCAGTATCCAGTACTATTGGCACGGCTGCTGGCGAGTAGATGAGCCACCTGCGGCGCACAACGCTGCAACAGGCTGTGCTTGTGCGCATGCTCGGCATGACTTAAAGCGCTGTACAAGGTGGGGCGAGTTAGAATTGTCTGCATAGAATGTCGCGCTGCGTATATGTGAACGTTGAGAGCATCTACAGCCCTAGTCATAACCAAGCCCTGCCTGTACCGGCGCAGCGCAACATCTGGAAGTAAAATAATGGGCTGCAAAGTCTAAGGGGTTCATCGGTGTTTGCCTAGGGCTGCAGCAACTTATCTAGCGCATGGCGTGGCACAAAGCACTGCTAGCTGCGTTATTTTCAGCTATGCTTTGGCGCATTTCAATTCACTATGTGCTGATAGCGCAGTTGCCAATCACCTGCAACAACGCATATTAAAAGGAATTTATTGTATGAAAGGCGTGTTTAAAGCCATCTTCAGCGCCCTACTCGGCCGTCAGTCAGCACTGGCCCAAGCCAGTGACAACGCAGAGTTAGAGACCATAACCGCTAGCTCCAGCATACAAGAGCCCAGTGCCGCCCAGCTTGAGCGCGCCAATAGCCTACGCTGCGAACGTATTCTCAATTACTGGCTGGATACAGAACTTTTTGACTTGCCCGAATGCCCGCTGGATCGTAAGAAAGACATTATCAGCCACCCCGCAGAAAAATTTCTTGAGCACTGGGGTGACATCAGCGCCAAAGTAGAAGCCAACAAGCTGCCTATCACCGAGAAAAGCCGTTTGCTGATTATGTTCCAGTGCCATCGCGCCGGCTATATCATTCAGCAGGATGAGCAAGCTCCAGATTATGAAATACCGCGCACCTATTTAGTAGCACAAGCGATGATTCCACAATGGGATGCCGAGCTACAGCAACTGACTTGGCTGCGCTCTGACGAAAACCAAGATGTGGTATTTAATATCGCCACCATTCGTACTTTATACCGTCGCTGCAACAGCTCCATCCCGAGCAATATGAGCCTAGCGCAATGGTTTGAAGCGCGGGTTGAATCGATTGAAAATATTCTCAAAGGTGGGCTGGATACTGAAGAGCATACGCCGCTTACCAGTGCCGAATTACAGCAGCGTATTATTAGTATCAACCGTGAACTGGCCGATGAGTTTTGGCCGGATCAAGACGCACGCGATTATATGCTGCAACATTGCCAACCGATTGAAAGCAGCACCGAACAAGAAGCCAAAGAAGACACGCCTGGTCGTCTGAAAAACGGCGCAGTGACCTTTCGTTGGCGTTTTTGCTATTACCCAGAAGAAAACGAAAGTCAGCAACTGGGTCCCTTCTTTGTCAAAGACCTCGAAAATACGATTCACACCGTCAGCAGCGAAGGTAGCGCAGGACTGTCAACGCCGCTACGCGCTTATCTATTAGGACACAGCCAGCAAATTGAAATCGGTAATGCGGCCAATCAGGGAGATTTTTTCACCGCGCGCACCACTGATCTGGTTCGCGGACGCTGGCCAGAAAACCCTAAGTACGGCTTAAGTCTCTTGCAAGCCTTTGCCGTCAATGTGGCGCGGCAAGTTGCGAGCAACCCCATAGTGGCCGTCAATGGCCCACCGGGCACCGGCAAAACCACGCTCTTAAAAGATATTATTGCCGATCAGTTTGTCGCCCGTACCCATGCGCTCAATACGCTCAGCGAAAAGGACAACTGGCTGGATGATGCAGAGGTGTTCACAACAGTGCTACAACACAGCATGTTGGTGTCCTCGAGCAATAATAAGGCCGTGGAAAACATCTCCAAAGAGCTGCCTGCTTTAAGTCAGTTGGCCGATGAGTTTAGCGAGTCCGTCAGTCACTTTCGCGAACTCGCTCCCGAAGGCGACTGGGGGGTATTTTGCGCAACGCTGGGTAACTCAGCCAACCGCACAGCCTTTAAAAAACAATTGGGCAAAGTGCGTGATCACTTTAAAAACATTAATGATATTTTTAGCCTCAATCACTTTTACAACACGCTAAAGAAAAACGGTCTAGAAGGTGCAGAAGAGACCATCACCCGTTTTACGACCCAATGGCAACAACAGCACAAAATCCTCGCACTGATCGCCGATATTAAGCAGTGCCGTGCCTATACCCATACTGATCACTCTGTATTTTTAGAGCCCTTTACCCTCGCGCTGTTCAATATTGAGCAAGGTGAGTTATCCATCGAAAAATTCGCTGGTATCTGGGCGACCTATAGCGAGGAACAATGGGACTGCGCCTTGGAATCGCTGGAAGCTTTTAAGCGCCAATGGTTTGGCCGCAAACTATACACAGCCCATCGCGAGGACAAGCTCAGTAAGGCTAAAGCCGATTTCCAAACACTCTATGCGCAGCTGCAAGGAACAAGCGCAGCTGACTGGGATTTGGATGCACATCAGCACTTAATCTCCCCCACTGCCTATGCACCGCAAGCTGGCGAGTCGATTGAAGCAGCAGAACAGCGCCTACAACTGAGTTCACCCTTAGGCAGCAAAAAGCTCAACCACCATCGCAGCGCTTTATTTGCCAGCGCGGTACGCCTCAATGAAGCGATCTTAGAAAGCAGCGCCGAACAGTTTTCAAAACACTGGGACGCTGTAGAGCAATTGATTGATGGCCGTTTAGACACCATAGAAGACATCCCTGAACACCAACAACTGTGGAGCATTTTGTTCTTGTTTTTCCCTGTGGTTAGTACCTCGCTGTCGTCCGCAGAAAACCAATTCAAATTAATGCAGAAACGTGAAGGCTTTGGTTTGCTGATGATTGATGAAGCGGGCCAAGCGGTGAATTATCATATCGTCGGTTTGCTGCAGCGCTGCCGCCAGGCCATTTTCGTTGGCGATCCGATTCAGCTTGAACCTGTGGTCAGCATGGCCCCTTCCATTGATCGCAGTATTGCCCGTGATTTTCTACACATTTCCAACCAAGATGGTGCGCCACAATGGGGTGATCGTTATTTAGTCAGCAGCAGTTCAGCGCAAGCGATGGCCGATCGAGCAGGACGCTATATGGCTAAAATTGGTGAGCGTACAGTGGGGATTCCGCTACTGGTACACCGCCGCTGCACTGAGCCGATGTTTTCAATTGCCAATCGCATTGCTTATGACAACAAAATGGTCATCGCCAGCCAACCTTACGACTGGTCAGCTATTCCCAGTGGCTGGATTCACGTCGCAGAAGAGCCTGCCAAACTAAAAGGTAAAGGCTATGCCAACGGCACCGAAGCCGCCACAGCGATACGTTTGGTGCAATTTTTAGTCGAGCAACACCCGGATATGGTCAAGGGCGGGGTGTATATCATTACGCCATTTTCCAAGATGAGAAATGAGCTGCACGCACAATGGAAAACACTTCACCAAGACGCAAGCAATCATAGCTGGATGCTAAAAGCGCTCGGCACCGATAAAGCAGCCACGACCGACAGCGATCTGTTTCGTAAAGAAAATATCGGCACTGTGCACACCTTCCAAGGCAAAGAAGCCTCAACCGTGATTTTATGTACGGCGGCCTCTAAAGCACGCAAAAACATCGGTGGTATGGGCTGGGTCAATAGCAAACCCAACCTACTCAATGTAGCGGTGACTCGCGCGAAACATCACCTGTTTGTGATTGGCAACCAAGAGGATTGGGCTGAGGGGACTTTATCGGCAACCTTGCAAAATACCGGCATGCACAGCTTTGCTGATTTGGAGAGTTTTATGCAGCAATCCGCCTGCGACTTTGCATCCCAACCTAGCGTGACTCATACGCCCAAGCCCGTAGCTAGCCTGGTTAGCTTTGATTTCAGTTGATGGTGTTCCATAGTTAAAATCTAGGGTCTGATGCGGTTTGAGTTGCTCGAGACAGTGCAAGCAAATATAGTTCTCTACTTTTTTGCTAACTATGTGTCTTTATGACGCAAGGCCACGCCATGACTCGCAGCAGCTCCACCAGTCACCTCTTGACTCCCTTACTAGGCGGTTTAGCTTTAAGCTGCCTGACTTTAACTGCGACGGCGCAAGAGGTCAGCACAAAGAAGGCCGTCGCCATACAATTGCCTGAAGCGGTTGTGATTGGCCAGCTCGATACGCCTGATGTAAAGGTGCTTGATCAATTGGATATGCGCCGCGGCCTGCGCAATGACCTAGCCGAAGCACTGACCATGGTGCCCTCGGTACGCGTGGCAGATACCGCCAGCTCGAGCTTGCAGCAAGGCGATCTGAAACCGGCAGAATTTTCCATCCGTGGTGCCGCGGCCTACCAAAACAAAATCATGCTCGATGGCGCCAGTATCGACAACATGCTCGATCCGGCCAATAAAGAATCTCAAAGTAACTACACCAGCGTCGCGGGCCACTCACAAAGCGTGTTTATTGATCCGCGCTTTGTTAAAGAGCTGCAAGTGATTGATGTAAACGCCTCGGCGACTGAGGGTAACTTTACTGGTGGTATCGTTAAAGCAGAAACTCAGTCCTATAGCGGGCGCAATACTTTTGAGATCAGTCAGCGACGCACGCAGGACAGTTGGACAAAGTTTCATGTGGACAAGAAGCAAGAAGCTGAGTTTGGTGATGGTGCTGCACAATTACCAACAGGCTTACCAGGTGAGTTTCAGCCTAACTTCAAGAAATCTGAAACTGCACTGTCAGGCTCCACACGTTTTGGTGATCTAGGTGTATTTGCCGGTTACAGTGAAAAACGAGCCAGCATTAAACAAAAACAAGTTGTGAGTCTTAATTTAAGTGGCGTAGGTCCAGTTTTTAAACCTGGGGATAATAAGAGCATAGACCGCCACTCCCGCTATGCGGTGATGCGTG
This sequence comes from Gammaproteobacteria bacterium, assembly GCA_012513235.1. Lineage (GTDB taxonomy): Bacteria > Pseudomonadota > Gammaproteobacteria > Pseudomonadales > Pseudomonadaceae > Denitrificimonas. The sequence goes on along the minus strand of JAAZCO010000097.1, from coordinate 4,976 downwards.
CCGACTTACTGGATCGTGAGTATGATCTGAATGCATCCCTAGCTTATAGTGATTACAGTGAAGACAGTTTTATTATTAACTACCTAGACTCTGACTTCGCTGGCAAGCATAACGGCCTGAATCTCAGCGTGAATTTTGGCCAAAAGCTCGGCCAAACCAAGATGGATTTAAACGTTAATACTGGATTGAGTGCAGATGAGCGTAATTTTAAAAAAAATATATTAAACAAGTATGAGTACAAGTCTATTTTTGACTATAACTCTTTCAATGGTGGCTACGGAGAGTTAGCCAATCAGCAACAAAGTATAGGCTCCACTCTTGGTTTTACCACGCCCATTAACGACCAAGTAAATGTTAAGTATGGTGGTGAATTTAAGTGGGCAGCCTATAAACAAGATCGTGCCAATAACTTTATTTTTAATACTTATCAGCTTGCAAGTGGTACTGAATATTTAAAGGAAGAAACAATTTACGGTAAAGGTGAAATTAACTTCACCAATCTGAATCTCGCCTCGTACGCAGAACTAGAAGGTGATCACGATCGCTTCTTTTGGCGCAGCGGTTTACGTCTTGAGCGTGACGGCTGGTTGAAAAATACTAACTGGGCTCCGCGCTTTTTGGCCGGCGTGTACTTGGATGACAATAAAACTTATCAAATCAGAGTTGGGGCTAACCGCTACTACGGTAAATCATTTTTAGCTTATCGCCTGCGTGAAAAAGAACGTCGTTATGTCACTAAACGTACACGTAAAAATCCTAGCGCTGACTGGATTACTGGTGATGCCGACCAGTGGCAGTTTCGTGATTTAGACACACCCTACGACGATGAGTACAGCATCGGCCTCTTTGGTCCAGCCCTTTCTGGTCAAGCAGGCTTACAAGTCGTACAACGTCGTGGCCGTAAACAGATTCGCACTAAACTCGATAAAACCACTAAAATCAGTTCTTTTGAAAATTCAGGTGCCAGTGATACTTACCAAGTCGATCTGTTTTGGCGCTCACAAACCCTAGCTTTTGCTGGCGTGGACTGGACCTTCAACTCTGCCTTAGCATTGATGGATAAGAAAACTGACAGCCGCATTACAGATACCAATAACGGCTATACATCGAATGAAGACCCACAAAAACAAGTCATCTACAAAGGGAAAGTAATTGACCTCTACGACTTGCCTGCAGGAGATTTCGCCACACCTATTACCGCCAACTTTGACTTAATCACCCAAGCTTTTAACGACCGCTTGTTTGTGCGCAACTCTCTGTCCTTGACCAATGGCTACCGTTATATCAAACCACTGGGAAAGAAAACCGTAGCAGGCTCCAAAGAGAGACTCGACAGCTACGATATCGAAAGACAAGGTTCCACGGCGCGCTGGGATATGAGTGTCGAGTATCAATTATTGGCCGGTCCCGGCTCGCCTTATATCCGCACCGACTTGATCAACGTATTGGATAGCAAAAACGTCATTAGCGCTGAAAGTAATACACAACTATTTGGCGTGGGGCGGCAGTATTGGTTGGAGTTGGGCTACCGTTTCTAAATATCGCATTTTGGTCAACTTAGATTGAGGATAGAGATAATCCATCCTCAATCTAAGTGCTAACTGCAGCTGCAACTAGTCGGCATACTGCTGGGCTTGCTCACGCACAATAGTCGCCATCCACTCGCGCAAACGCGGCGGTCCCAACACCTGCAAGCCGGCCCCTTGGCTTAACAACCAGCGCCGCAATTGCATGCTGTCGAGCACCTGCGCATCCAGTTGATAGCAGTCAGGATGCTGTGGATCCGTGGTAAATTTTTGCTGCTCGGCTAACGGCGTTTCTTCCAAATGCGCAGCCAACCATGGCGTCACCCGTAAGCGCAGATCAAGATACTGCTGATCGGGCAACAGCAATTGCATCACCCCGCTCTCAAGATAGTCATCGATATTAAATTCCGGAAACGCCCGTACCGGCTCATTGAGTAATTGCACATCTTGGTAACGGTGCAAGACAGTAATGCGCACATCATCAAACTGATAAAAACGACAAATCAAATACAAGGTGTGTCCTTGCTGCACCAAACCATAAGGGTGAATCACCCGATCGGGCTTGCCTTTATAAGTGGCGCAAAATTGGCGATTCTCCAGCACCGCTTCATAAATTAACCCAACCGCTTGAGCATCCACTTGCGGCGCTTGTAAAAAGTGCTGCGGGACAATGCGCACCTTATTGATCCAGCCTTGATATTTATTTGAATTATGTGTGCTCAATTGTGCTTCGGCTTCTAATTGCCAAGGCTGCAAATGCTGCAAAACTTGTGCTGGTAATAAGGTTTTTAAATGCGCCAGCGCCATCGACACTGTCATCGCGGTGACGGCATCCATACTTGGAAAGGCTAGATGCTGGCTGTTTTGGCTAAAGGCCCAAGCCACACCGGTTTTACCGCGCCCCGTGGGTTGATTTTGCATTAAAGCGAAATGGCTGGATAAGTTCACCAGATCACGCTGCACAGTGCGCAAACTCACAGCATAACCCGCATCCAACAGACGCTGATGCAACTGTTGGGTACTTATAGAGCGTGGCTCACGTGGTATTTGCTGCAGTAATACAAGTAAACGCAACGATGCATCGGCCATAACATTCCATATTAAATGACGAATAGTGTCGCGCCACCATGACATCATTGTGCCTCTACCGCAATCCATCTAGAGGTGCAGCATGCGTTTTATAACAGCCCACTACCAAGAAACTTTGAACCCTCGCGTGCACCAATGGATTTTAACGCTGCTGGTGCCTTTGGGTGCCATGTTGACTTACAACACTCAGGACATTGTCAGTGATGCTTTGCTGCAGGAACTGTTGGACTTAGATGATGATATGGAGCTGTCCAAGACTGATTTATACGGTTTACTGCGTCAGGAATACCGCAAGCACAGTCAGCAGTCCACCCACCTACCCGACGTGCTGAAGCGCAATATGGCGCAACTGGCCACGCTGGTGAATTTGAATACAGTGGAAACCTCGATATTAGAGTTTGCTGTGGCGCTGGCGATGGATGCGCGCTTGGAGGATGCAACTGATCTGCTGGGCGACCTGAATACTGCCAAACTCTTCTATAGTTTAGCCAAGTTACTCAACCACCCTGAGCCAGAAATTCGTCAAGCACTGTCGCGCGATGGCGCCCTGATACGCACGGGAATTTTAAACTTAAGCAATCTTAGTGACGGCTTTTTAACCTATAAACTGCAGGTGCTCTCGTCATCGTTTGCCGATACTTTATATTGCGGTGCCGTCAGCCCACATACGCTATTACGTAATGAAATAAAGCGCTCAGCACCAGCACAGCTTAAATTAAAAGACTACCCCAGTTTAAGCGAGCATCTGGATATTGTGCTGCCCTATTTAGAGCACAGTTTGCAGCAGCGCAGCACTGGAGTGAATATCCTGCTACACGGTCAACCTGGTACCGGAAAAACCGAACTTGCACGCTTACTCGCACAATTAAACCACTGCCAATTGTATGAAGTGGCCAGCGAAAACAGCGATGGTGACTCTATCTCAAGCAAGCAGCGCTTGGATGCCTATCGCGCGGCACAACACTTTTTTGCCAATGACGACAGCCTGTTGGTCTTTGATGAAGTTGAAGATATTTTCAGTGAAGGGTCTGATCCTCTTTTTAGCCGTACCTCAGCCTTGGCCAGTAAGAATAAAGCTTGGGTCAATATGCTACTGGAACACAACAGCATCCCGACAATTTGGATCAGTAACAGCATTCACCGTATGGACCCAGCCTTTGTGCGCCGCTTTGATTTTGTGATTGAAGTACCGCTACCGAGTCAGGCGCAGCGGGTGAAATTACTCAAACGCTACAGCAAAGGTTTGTTGGATAAGCAGACTCTGCAAGGCTTAGCCAGCCAAGAGCAGTTGAGCCCAGCGGTGATTGAACGTGCGGCTCACGTCATCACCAGCATCGCTGAAAAACTCGACAACCCTGCACAATCGATGCAATTGCTCATCGATAGCACTTTAAAGTCACAAGGTTACGCAATATCAACAGCTCAATCAGCGCCAGCGCATACCCCCTATTACAATCCTGATTTTATCAGAGCGGATATTGATTTAGCCTCACTGACGCAAGGACTGATTCATCACCCTGATGCGCGTTTATGTTTATACGGCCCGCCGGGTACGGGCAAAACCGCCTATGGACATTGGCTGGCTCAGCAACTGAACAAGCCCTTAATCCTCAAACGTGCTTCTGATCTGCTAGGCAAATATGTTGGCCAAAGTGAGCGCAATATTGCTCAAGCGTTTCAGCAGGCCACAGAACAAGGCGCTGTATTGATGATTGATGAAGTGGACAGCTTTTTACGTGACCGCCGCGGTGCAAGGCAAAGCTGGGAAGTCAGCATGGTCAATGAAATGCTCACGCAGATGGAAAGCTTCTCAGGCATTTTTATTGCTTCGACCAACTTAATGGATGGTCTGGATCAGGCAGCACTGCGCCGTTTTGATCTAAAAGCTCAGTTTGGCTTTTTAACAACGCAACAAGCTTGGCAACTGTTCTGCCGCTATTGCAAACAACTGGGCGTATCGGCACGGAAAAAAGCACTACCCCAGCAACTCGCCGCGCTGGAGTATTTAACCCCTGGGGATTTTGCTGCGGTGGCCCGTATGGCGCGCTTTCATCCACTGACCAGCGCCGAAGCTTTTATTCAAGCGCTGAGCAATGAAGTGAGTCATAAAGAGCAGGCGAAAAAACGGCGGATTGGGTTTTAGCCGCTAGCTTGAGCGATTGAGGACTTATGAGTATCGCTAATTCAGATAGGTTGCAGAGAAAGATAGAAATTTTCGACACCCAGAAACGAAAAAACCCGTTAAGCTTTTAAGGGCTTAACGGGTTTTCGTAATATGGCGCAGTGGACGGGACTCGAACCCGCGACCCCCGGCGTGACAGGCCGGTATTCTAACCAACTGAACTACCACTGCGTAACACT
>JAAZCO010000096.1 GCA_012513235.1 Gammaproteobacteria bacterium | reverse complement strand
TATTACAAAGCAATACTTATGCCAACAAGCTAAAGCCTGATAAATCACGGGGGAGCGTAGAGGCGCTGTCAACTATCTGACAAACACGCAAAAGATATAAAAGTTAAGCAGGCTCTAAACAGAGCAGAAGACAGGCGACTTAGAACAGTCGCCTGTAGATAGCAACCGCGTGATTACGCCTGCGTGGTGTAGCGTAGAATCTCAACTACTTGCGCTGGCGTCGTCGCCCAAGCCATAGCAGCTGCATCCACTTCTTTAAGTGGGTGGATAATTTTCTCATCATGCAAAGTCACATAGGGCTTACCCAGCGCTGCACAATAGCCTGCATCAAAAGCGGCATTCCACTGTTTATATTTATCACCAAAGCGCACCACGACCAGATCACTTTGCTCGATTAAGGTTTTGGTACGAATGGCATTCACTTTAGCCGACTGATGATCACGCCAAAAACTCTGCTCTTGCGCGCCAAGCATATCGCCCGCCGCATCACTGGCTTCATGATCAGTCACTGCAGAGGTAAAGGTGATATCTAAACCTAAAGCCTGCGCACCTTGGGCAATCTCTTCACGCCATGCGGTATGGATTTCTCCGGAAAGATACACGGTAAAACTCATTTTATTTCTCCTTAATAAAGCAAAGGCGCTGAAGCAATCAGCGCCTTTTAGTTACAACATTACACTTTAGTCATCACTGATTTCGATGGATGGCATCGCCGCGTCTTGAGCGTTGAGTACACTTAAACGTGCACCCACAGTGCGGGCCAACTGCTGATAAATCATCGCAATCTGGCTTTCAGGGTCGGCGCTGGCAGTCGGCTCACCGCCATCACACTGCAAACGAATCGTCATGGATAACGGCAAGGAGGCCAATAACTCAGCATCGTAACTGGCAGCTAAACGCTCACCGCCACCCTCGCCAAATAAATGCTCGGCATGGCCGCAACTGGAACAAATATGCACAGCCATATTTTCTACCACGCCTAGAATCGGGATATTCACTTTACGGAACATCTCAATGCCTTTGCGCGCATCCAGCAAAGCAATATCTTGCGGTGTAGTAACAATGACTGCACCCGCCACTGGTACTTTTTGCGCCAAGGTCAGTTGAATATCACCGGTACCTGGTGGCATATCCACCACCAGATAATCCAAATCACCCCAATCGGTTTGGGTGATCATCTGTAATAAAGCACCTGAAGCCATCGGACCACGCCATACCATGGGTGTGCTATCTGTGGTCAAAAAAGCCATCGACATGACTGCAATACCATGCGCTTGAACCGGAATAAAATATTTCTCATCACGCACTTTAGGCTGAGTACCGCTGGGCACACCCAGCATAATACCTTGGCTGGGACCGTAAATATCCGCATCCAAAATCCCCACGCGCGCGCCTTCTCGCGCCAGAGCTAAGGCCAAGTTCACTGCAGTCGTGGACTTACCCACACCACCTTTACCCGATGCCACGGCAATCACGTTTTTGACGCCAGCTAAAGTCGCGGTATCCGTTTGCCCCTGATGCGCAGCAATCACTGTTGTAATATTCACTTCAGCTCGCGCCACACCGGGCATTTGCTCTAGGCTCATTTGCAGCATTTGCGCCCAGCCGGTTTTAAAGCGATCAGCAGGATAGCCCAGTTCAAGCTGCACAGAGACGCGATCACCTTGAATATCAATCGAGCGCACGCAACCGGCACTGACTGGATCAAGATTTAAATTGGGGTCAATCAAGCGACTTAATGTTTCTTCAACCGCAGCGCGGGTTACTGCACTCATGATGTTCTCCACTGCAAAATAGACTCAATAACAATCATTCTAGCCTAAGCGGAGCGCCAAGACCTCAATCCTGTACAGACAACACAAGCGCAAAGGATGAAAAAAGTAGCCATTGCCTATATAGTAGACGGCTTATTTCTATTCACTTTTAGTAGTTAGGAAGACCATGAGCGAAGCCCGCAAAATTTTAGTGACCAGCGCCCTGCCCTATGCCAACGGCTCCATCCACCTTGGCCATATGCTTGAATATATTCAAACAGATATGTGGGTTCGCTTTCAAAAAATGCGCGGCAATCAATGCATTTATGTGTGCGCTGATGATGCCCACGGCTCAGCTATTATGTTGCGCGCCGAGCATGAAGGCATCACTCCTGAACAATTAATTGACAATGTACATGCTGAGCACAGCACTGACTTTGCTGATTTCATGGTGGATTTTGATAACTTTTACACCACGCACAGTGAAGAAAACCGCGAACTATCAGAGCAGATCTACAAGCGCCTGAAAGCGGCTGGCCACATTGCCACGCGCTCAGTGACGCAGTATTTTGACCCTGAAAAAGGTATGTTTTTAGCTGACCGCTTTATTAAAGGCACCTGCCCAAAATGCGCAACGCCTGATCAGTACGGCGACAACTGTGAAAAATGTGGCGCGACCTACCAGCCCACTGAGCTGAAAGATCCACGCTCAGCAATTTCTGGTGCAACACCTATTCTGAAAGATTCTGAGCATTACTTCTTCAAGCTGCAGAACTTCCAAGACATGCTGCAAGAATGGACCCGCAGCGGTACCTTGCAAGACTCCGTCGCTAATAAACTGGCGGAATGGCTCGATAGCGGCTTGCACGAATGGGATATTTCCCGTGATGCACCCTACTTTGGTTTTGAAATCCCAGACGCGCCCGGCAAATACTTCTATGTGTGGCTCGATGCGCCGATTGGCTATATGGCCAGCTTCCAAAATCTCTGCGCGCGTCGTCCCGAGCTAGATTTTGATGAGTTCTGGAACAAAGACTCAACGACCGAGTTGTACCACTTTATTGGTAAAGACATTATCAATTTCCACGCACTGTTTTGGCCAGCTATGCTTAAAGGTGCAGACTATCGCACGCCAACTGGGGTCAACGTACACGGTTATCTAACAGTGAACGGTGCCAAGATGTCTAAATCACGCGGCACCTTTATCAAGGCGCGCACCTATTTAGATCACCTCAATCCTGAATACCTACGTTATTACTACGCAGCTAAACTGGGCCGTGGTGTAGAAGATCTTGACCTTAACTTGGAAGACTTTATTCATAAAGTAAACTCCGACCTCGTGGGTAAAGTGGTGAATATCGCCAGTCGCTGTGCCGGTTTTATTCAAAAAGGCAACGACGGTATGCTCGTTGCTGATATGCCCAACCCCGCCCTATGGGAGCAATTCCAACAGGCGACACCAGCGATTGCCAAATCTTACGAAGCACGTGATTTTGCTCGCGCAATGCGTGAAACCATGGCGCTAGCCGATGCCGCTAACGCTTGGATTGCTGAGCAAGCACCTTGGTCAATGAATAAGATCGAAGGCCAACAGGCGCAAGTGCAAGCCATTTGCTCGCAAGCGATTAACCTGTTTAAGCAATTGATGATTTTATTAAAGCCGGTGCTGCCGAAGCTGGCCGCCGATGCTGAGCAGTTCCTCAATGTGCCAGCACTGAGCTGGAATGATTTAGGTACGCCACTGGGTGCACATCAGCTCAATCCGTTTAGCGCATTACTGACGCGTGTTGATCCCAAGCATGTGGAAGCTATGATTGAATCCTCTAAAGAAGACTTATTAGAAATGGAAAACTCAGCTGATACTGCAGCAGTTGTAAGCAATGGCGAGTTAGACAAAGAACCTCTGGCAGCAGAAATTGACTTCAATGCTTTTGCTGCTGTGGACTTGCGTATTGCCTTAATTGAAAAAGCCACTTTTGTTGCAGGGGCAGATAAGTTATTGCAACTGACGCTGGATCTTGGCGGCGTCAAACGCAATGTGTTTTCTGGCATTAAAAGCGCCTATCCTGACCCTGCTGTGCTCGAAGGTCGCTTAACTTTATATGTAGCCAACTTAGCTGCACGAAAAATGAAGTTTGGTGTCTCAGAAGGCATGGTATTAGCAGCAGGTCCAGGCGGTGAAGAAATTCACTTGCTCAGCCCTGATGCGGGTGCTCGTCCAGGCCAACGTGTGATGTAATGGAACTCTGTGCGTCGTTATGTATTTGCATAGCGACGCATTAGATACGTTGCGGTTTTTAAAGTTAAGATCACCTCACATCGCGGTATTCAACTCATTGTTGCCACGCTTTACGCCTCTGCTAACCAGCGAGACACTGCTATGTTTAAACGCTTGCTAACACCTGTTTACCTGCTCTTGAACCTGCTCTACATCGCCACCACTGCTCAAGCCAAAGACATCTCTGCCAACTATCAATTTCCGCTGCACAATCCTTTTGAAGCAACGGTTGCCGGTACGCCCAGCGCTTTATATCCAGAACTGCCCAAGGATGCGGATATTCGTCAAGGTGATTACAATTTGCGTCTGCGCCCTGAGCGTGAGTACAGTTTGCCGAGTAACTTCTGGCCAGTAAAAACCTTTAGTTACCGCTTGGCTGAACAGTCAGGTCCGGCACCACTGATTTTTATCATTGCCGGCACCGGTGCGCAGTACTCCAGTAGTACGATGGAATACTTAAAGAAGCTCTTTTATGGTGCAGGTTTTCATGTGGCGCAAATTTCCTCACCCACTGCGTATGATTTTATGGTGGGCGCCTCACCTTACGCCACCCCGGGCTATTCACCACAAGATGCCAAAGATATTTATGCCGTGATGCGTGCGATTAAAAAGCAGCAGCGCAATCTTGAAGTGACTGACTGGCATTTAACCGGTTATAGCTTAGGCGGTTTACAAGCGGCATTTGTCAGCCAGCTCGATGAACACGAACAAGCCTTTAACTTTAAGCGTGTACTGCTGCTCAATCCGCCAGTCAATCTCTATACCTCAGTCAGCAATCTGAACAATCTAGTTAACACCAAGGTGCTGGATGACGATGATGGCCGCACGTTCTATCAAATGATGCTGGATAAATTGACACGCCACTTCAACAGTAAAGGACGTTTTGATTTTGATGAAGCGGTGTTATTTGAGTTTCAAAATTCACCGCAGAAACTCACCGAAAACGAACTAGCGATGCTCATAGGTAGTGTGTTTCGCTTTAGCGCTGCGGATATCAACTTCACTTCAGACCTGATTAATCGCCGCGGTATGATTACGCCCATTCAGAAAAAGATTTACGACGGAACCAACTTAACACCCTTTTTTAAAGAAGCCTTACTCTGTGACTTTGAATGTTATATCCATAAGCAATTGCTACCTCTGTGGCGGGTACATTTTAAAGACTCTCTCAACGCTGAACCGATTGCTGAAAAGTCAGATTTGGACGCCTTGATCCATGCCACCAGCCTGTATGCGTTGAGTGATTATTTGCGTGACAGCAAAAAAATTGCGGTCATGCACAACGCTGATGACATCATTTTAGGCAAAGGCGATATTGGCTTTTTAAAAGAACATATGGCTGAGCGCTTGACGCTCTACCCCTATGGTGGGCACTTAGGCAACCTGAATTACCGTGAGAATGCGGCGGATATATTGGAGTTTTTCCATGACTAAAACAAAGAACCTGTCTCACGCTTTAGTCATGGGGTCATTACTCTTCGCGGTGCAATCCACCAGTTGGGCGCAAGAGATAAGCATCGATGCCGATGGCTTTAAAAATCCACTGCAGCGCTTAGAGTTTAATTCTGGCGCAGATCAGCATGAGTTTGAACGCGCAACACTGGAGGCTCTGCATATCAGTGATCCGCTGGAACAATGGAACCGGCGTGTATATCACTTTAATTACCGTTTTGATCAGTGGGTGTTTCTACCAATGGTTAAAGGTTATACCAAGATCACGCCGCATTTTTTACGCCAAGGGGTGAGTAACTTTTTTAGCAATCTGCGCGAAATCCCGACCTTAGCCAATAGCATTGTGCAGTTGAAAGGTCATCGGGCGATGGAGACAACATCACGTATTTTATTTAATACGATTTTTGGCATCGGTGGTCTGTGGGATCCAGCCACAAAAATGGGGCTGCAAAAAAACAATGAAGACTTTGGCCAAACGCTCGGCTACTACGGTGTGCCGCACGGTCCTTATCTAATGTTGCCGTTCTTAGGCCCTTCCAACGCCCGTGATACCACAGGGATTGTGGCCGACTTTGCTCTAGACAAATCAATCAACTGGCTGCATATGGCCAAAGAAAGCCAGCGTAACCCTGAGATTTTTGGCTTACAAATTGTCGACCAACGTTATATCACTAAGCTACGTTACGGCCAACTGAACTCACCCTTTGAGTATGAAAAAATCCGCTACGCCTACACCAAATCGCGTGAGCTGAAAATTGCAGAGTAGTTGGTTTAGGCTCGCCGTGAATATATGTGCGTGCCGTACTGCACTCTAGTTGTTCTGCCGTCGACGAACCCATCCTGGGTTCAACTCCGGCGCTACGCCATCCTTGGCTTCGCTTGCCACAACTAGACTGCAGTACTCATTGAACATTTATACTATCTGCTTGAATGCAATATAAACAAAAACAGCAGCCACCAATATTCGGGAAAAATTACAAAAGTTCATGATCACGTCTCAATTCAATTAGACAATCCAGCCAACACCATCACTGATCAATCAGTAGCGCCTTTGTGCTGCGACAAGCGTAGCCATGGATGGCGAAGCGCCCGACTTGGAGCGGGACGCTCCGTGGAGGGAATAGCAGCACAAAGGCGCTACGACATGCACCGACCCGGCTACATGTTCTTAAAAAATGTAGTCTTTAAAAAGTATCAGCTCTCTTCAAAAAACCGACGCACAGGCCCAAACGAGCGGCGATAGATAGGCGTTGGCCCCAACTCTTGCAAGGCTTTGAGATGCGCAGGCGTTGGATAACCCTTGTGCTTAGCAATCCCATAACCTGGGTATTGCGCATCCAGTACCGCCATCTCACGATCGCGACTGACTTTAGCTAAAATTGATGCCGCAGAAATTTCTGCAATTAAGCCATCACCCTGCACGATCGCTTCAGAAGCCATACGCAATTGCGGACAACGATTACCATCAATCAAGGCCAAGTCAGGTTGAATTACTAAACCTTCCACTGCACGCTGCATCGCCAGCATCGTGGCTTGTAAAATATTCAGCTGATCAATTTCTTCCACTTCAGCGCGGCCAATACACCAAGCTAAAGCTTTTTCTTGAATTTCAGTAAAGAGTGCTTCACGCTTTTTCTCGGTGAGCTTTTTTGAATCATTCAAACCGGCAATCGGACGCAATGGATCCAAGATCACCGCAGCAGTCACCACCGGACCGCACAAAGGACCGCGCCCCACTTCATCCACACCCGCGACCAGCTTGCCAGTGCGCGCTTGACTGAGTAGATCCATTTGCATCAAGTACGCCCCACCAACTGCAACACACCTTGCGCAGCACGCTCAGAAGCATCACAGCGTAACGACTCATGCAACTGCGCAAAGCGCTGCGTCTGCTCCGAACCATCACGTAATTGCGCCAGTACTGCATCACCTAAAGCCTTAGGCGTGGCAGCATCTTGAATAAACTCGGGCACCAACATGTCATTGGCCAATAGATTGGGCAGCGAAATATAGGGGCTTTTAACCATCTTCTTCAGTAACCAATGACTCACTGGCGCTAACTTATACGCCACCACCATAGGTTTTTTAAACAGCATGGCTTCCAAAGTTGCCGTACCCGAAGCAATCAACACCGCATCACAGGCTTGCAAAGCTGTTTGCGATTGGCCGTCTAAAATCTGAATAGGTAAATTAGGCATCTCAGCCAAAATAGCCGCCAGTTGCTCACGACGCGCCTGATTTGCTGCTGGAATCACGAAACGCAATTGCGGCTTTTCAGCTAATAAATAACGTGCAGTTTCCACAAACAACGCACCCAGCTTAGCCACTTCACCGCCACGACTGCCGGGTAATAAGGCCACTACCTCAGCATCGAGAGGTAAGCACAACTGCTCACGGGCCGGCACTGGATCATGCTGCATGGCAATACTGTCAGCCAAAGGATGTCCGACAAATAACACCGGCACCTGATGCTCTTGATAAAACTGTGCTTCAAAAGGCAGCAAAGTCAGCATCAAGTCGCAACCTTGACGAATTTTAAACACGCGCTTTTGCCGCCATGCCCACACCGAAGGGCTGACGTAATGCACGGTTTTAATCCCCGCTGCACGTAACTGTAATTCGATAGTGAGATTAAAATCAGGTGCATCAATGCCAATAAAGACATCCGGCTGCTGCGCTTTTAGGGTAGCAATTAAGCGTTTGCGCCGCGAAAGCAACTCAGGCAAACGCCCCAGCACTTCCACCAAGCCCATAATCGACAGGCGTTCCATTGGAAAATACGAGGTTAAACCTTGTGCTTCCATTAACGGACCGCCCACACCGATAAACTCAATCTGCGGATGCTGCTTGCGCAAGGCTTGCATTAAGCCCGCCCCTAAAATATCACCTGAAGCCTCACCGGCTACCAAGGCGACTTTAAGTGGCTGCTGCTCTTGCTCGCTCATTAGCGGGTAATACCACGTGAAGATTGACGAATCGACTCACAAAACACTGCAACTTCTGGATGCTGTGCTTCACTGTCGGCCAATTTCTCTAATGCAGTATCGACAGTTAAACCTTGGCGATAGACCGTTTTATAAGCGCGACGTAATGCCTGAATCGCTTCTTCAGAAAAACCACGGCGGCGCATACCTTCAAAGTTCATACTGCGCGCTTCTGCAGGGTTACCGGCAGCAGTAATAAAGGCTGGAATATCTTTACCTACCGCGGTACCCATTGCGGTAAAGCTGTGTGCACCAATATGGCAGTACTGATGCACTAAGGTATAACCCGACAAAATAGCCCAGTCATCCATATGCACATGTCCAGCCAATGCGGTGTTATTGACTAAAATGCAGTGATTACCAATCACGCTGTCATGGCCAATATGGGCATAGGCCATAATCAGATTATGATCACCAATAGTGGTTTCAGAGCGGTCTTGCACGGTACCACGGTGAATAGTGACGCCTTCACGAATCACGTTATGATCACCGATCACTAAACGCGTAGCTTCACCTCGATACTTTAAATCAGGGGTATCTTCACCAATGGATGAAAACTGATAAATATGGTTATTTTGACCAATACGCGTTGGACCTTTAATGACCACATGTGACGCAATAATTGATCCCGCGCCAATTTCAACCTCTGGACCAATAATCGTCCAGGGACCGACAGTCACATCGTCCGCAAGCACAGCCGACGGATCAACAATGGCCAGAGGATCAATTAAACTCATAATTTACGTTCCGCACAAATAATTTCAGCCGAGCATACTGTTTTATCACCTACGCTAGCTTGGCAGTTAAACTTCCAAATACCACGCTTAGCACTGATAAAGGTCGCTTTAAGATCAAGACGATCACCTGGTACTACCGGCTGGCGAAAACGTAATTTATCTGAACCAACAAAGTAATAGAGCGTGCCATCTTCTGGCGATGCATCCATCATTTTAAAGCCCAAAACACCGGCTGCTTGCGCCATGGCTTCAATAATCAGCACGCCAGGCATAATAGGGTGCTGAGGAAAGTGACCATTGAAAAAAGGCTCATTAATGCTTACGTTTTTATAAGCATGAATCGTCTTCTGCTCCAAATCAATTGCCGCCACACGATCCACCAGCAAAAACGGATAGCGATGTGGGAGAAGTTGACGAATTTCGTTGATGTCCATCATATATAAAAGCCTTGATCAAATAAGTGAGGCTGTGAATACCATATACACAAGCCTACCACCTGCAACTGAATGGCACTTAATGCGCTAAATTAAAGCTGCTTAGCTAAGAAAGTCGATAAAGAATCAGATGGTATATCCATACCCGAGGTCACTTTTGAGTATGTTTTTCTAATGCACGTATACGCTTAGCCATGCTATCGAGTTGGCGGAAACGTACCGCATTTTTCTTCCAGTCCGCAGCAGCTTGCATTGCTGTACCCGACGAGTAAGCGCCTGGTTCAGTAATAGAGTGTGTCACCATGGTCATACCGGTAATAAAGACACCATCACAGATATCAATATGACCTACCAAACCTACACCACCGGCCAACATGCAGTTGCGGCCAATTTTTGCGCTGCCGGAAATACCAACACAAGCAGCAATGGCTGTGTTATCACCAATTTGCACGTTATGCGCAATTTGGATTTGGTTATCCAGTTTTACACCATTGCCAATTAAAGTATCATCTAAAGCACCGCGGTCAATTGTGGTATTGGCACCGATTTCAACATCATCACCAATGGTTACACCACCAATTTGCGCGATCTTATGCCAAGTACCTTGATGATTGGCAAAGCCAAAACCTTCACCACCAATCACTGCACCGGATTGAATCACCACTCGCGCACCCACAGTCACATCGTGATACAGAGTGACACGTGCAAGTAAGCGCCCGCCTTCAGCAATAGTTGTGCGTGCACCAATAAAACAGTGCGCACCAAGAGTCACACCGGCACCAATCACCGCGTGTTCATCAACCACTACGCCTGGGCCAATACAGGCTGTTGAATCAATCAACGCACTGTCAGCAATCACTGCAGTAGGATGAATACCGACAGCTTGCTTAGGTGTGCGGTCAAAGTAATGTGACAGCTTGGCATAGGCTAAATAAGGATCAGCCACCACTAAACAGTCGCCGCTATAGTCTGCAGCATCGCTGACTGACAATAAAACAGCACCCGCTTGGGTCTGCTCGAGCTGTTTACGATAATGCGCGTTGGCTAAAAAACTTAATTGATGGCTGGTTGCGCCTTGCAGCGTCGCCAAGCCATCAATCACTTTATCAGCATCACCACGCAGCTCAGCGCCGAGAGTTTCGGCCAACTGAGCTAAAGTAAATGACTGTTTCATATTAACGCGACTGATTCATGCGCTCAATAACACGCAACGTAATATCAAGTTGTGGTTTTACATCAACAACTGAGCCACGCTCAAGCACGATATCGTAGTTACCGCTTTTCAGAACTTCTTCCACCGCTTTATCCAGCTTTGGTTTCAGCTTGTCGAGCATCTCGCGATCAGCTGAAGCTTTAGCTTCATTCAAATCATTGGACTGGCTCTGAAAATCACGGGCTTTTTGCTTAAATTCAAGCTCTAAACGCTCTAACTCAGCTTGCTGCATACGCTCACCGTCTTTCATCAAGCGGTCTTGAATACGCTTCGCATCGCTTTCTAAAGTTTTGAGCTTGTTGAGCTGCGGACCAAATTTTTTCTCAGCATCGACAGCATATTTTTTGGCTGCATCAGATTCTAAAAGAGCCATTTGATAGTTCAAAACAGCAATCTTAATATCTGCCAGCGCAGGACCACTGATTAAAGCGGTTGTCAGCAAAACAAGTTGGGTCAACTTACGCACAATACACTCCTAAACACACTGTTATTTACGCTATTAATATCTAAATTAGAACGTTTGACCAAGAGAGAACTGGAAGATTTGCGTATCCGCATTATCCGGCTTCTTCACTGGCGCACCTAAACTAAAGCTCAGTGGTCCTAACGCGGTAATCCAGGTTAAACCCACACCAACGGAACTGGCTAAGTTATCGTACTTGATACCACAACCTGCTTCATTACGCTTCTTTTGTGCAGTACTGCAGTGTGTGTCAAAGACGTTACCCACATCCCAGAACAATACAGTACGTAATGAGCGCTGATCTTTTACAAACGGCATTGGGAACAACAGCTCCACACCACCTTGAACCAAAACGTTACCGCCGAAAGGCAAAGGCTTTTGGTCATAATCCTTTTCAGTCCCAGGACGATTACCAGTACTTGGAGTACTACGCGGGCCTAAACTACTGTCTTTAAAGCCACGTACTGAGTTAAAACCACCGGCATAATAGTTTTCATAAAACGGTAGCTTAGAGGTTGAGCCATAGCCCTCTGCGTAACCTAAATCAGTATGGAAACGCAGCGTGTAATTGGTGCTTAATGGTTTAAAAATTTGACCGCTATAATCTAAACGGTAAAACGCTAAGTCACTGCCCGGTATGGTCGATTCTAAGACTACACTTTGTGAGTGACCACGAGTGGCCATCACACCACGGTTCAGGGTTGATTCAGACCAACCTGCAGACGCTTTAAAGTTTGTATAGTTTTTACCTTCATCATCGATAAAATCCATAATTTCTTCAACGGTATAGCGACCGGTTTTCAGCTTATCTTGCTGCGCACTGAGACCGAAGTTCAGGCGTGCAGTTTCGCTGATCGGGTAACCCACGTTAACACCACCACCGAAGCTATCCACCGAGTAGCTCGATACATCAACATCAAGCTTGTCGTAATCTGTTGCGCGATAGAAAGCGTTATAGCCTAAGCTCACACCATCTACGGTCCAGTAAGGATCAACAAAGCTAAAGTTGTAGTTACTTTGGTAGTCACTGCGGGTTAGGCCTAAGCTGACTTTATTACCTGTACCTAAGAAGTTACTTTGGCTGATCGAACCACCCAGGATTAAACCTGCGTTCTGCGCAAAACCGACGCTGGCGGTAATCGAACCGGACGGCTGCTCTTCAACGCTGTAGTTCACGTCGATCTGATCATCGGTACCTGGCACTTGCGGCGTTTCCACGTTCACTTCTTTGAAATAGCCTAAACGCTCTAAACGCGTTTTTGACTGATCAATTAAGTAGGTAGAAGCCCAACCACCTTCCATCTGACGCATTTCGCGACGCAATACTTCATCGGTGGTTTTGGTATTACCACGGAAGTTAATACGGTTCACATAAGCCCGCTTGCCCGGATCAACGGCATAGGTCAGAGACACAGTATTGTCTTCGTCGTGAGGCTCAGGAATACCGTTAACGTTAGCAAAGGTATAACCTTCGTTACCTAAACGTCGGGTAATCAACTCAGAGGTTGTGGTCATTACTTTACGTGAGAACACCTGGCCTTCACGTGATAACAACAGCGCCTTGATTTCTTCTTCAGGGACTTTGAGGTCACCTGACAATTTCACTTCACGAATAGTGAACTGGTCACCCTCATCCACGTTAACCGTGATGTAAACGTGTTTTTTATCTGGAGTGATCGAAACTTGTGTCGAGGTTATATCCATATTGATATAGCCACGGTCAAAGTAGTACGAGCGCAAACGCTCTAAGTCACCGGAGAGTTTTTCCCGTGCATACTTATCATCGTTACGAAAGAAGGACAGCCAGTTTTTGGTTTTCAGCTCAAACAGATCAGTGAGTTCTTCGTTATCAAACACCTTATTACCCACTAGGTTAATGTGCTGAATAGAAGCAACTGAGCCTTCAGTGACTTTAATTTTGAGTGCCACGCGGTTACGCGGTTGTGGCACCACTTCAGCTTCAATATTGGCTGAGTAACGACCTTGAGCAACATACTGGCGCTGCAACTCATTGCGCACGCCCTCTAAAGTTGCTTGCTGAAAAATCTCACCCTCAGCTAAACCTGACTGTTTTAAACCTTTAAGCAGATCATCTTTACTGATGACCTTATTACCTTCAATTTCCAAACTTGAAATAGAAGGACGCTCAAGCAAAGTTACAATCAACACATCGCCTTCACGACTGAGTTGGATGTCTTCAAAGAAACCGGTTTTAAACAATTCGCGTGTGGCATCCGCCAAACGACGTTCATCGACTGTCTCGCCAACGTTCAAAGGCAAGGCACCAAATACACTGCCAGCCGACACACGCTGTAAACCGTTTACACGGATATCAGAGACAGTGAAAGGCGCAGCGTGAGCTTCAGATATTATAAGTGCGGATATCACCGCAGGTAGCAGCAGACGTTTCATGCGAACCTTTCTATTTCAACGATATATATAAAACCCACTGCTGCGCAGTGAATCAGTCATTTTACAAACGTGCTAAATCATTAAAGACCGCAAGCAGCATTACACACAACACTAAAGCAATGCCAATCTGCATCCCATAGCCTTGTATGCGCTCAGACAAAGGTCGACCGCGCACCAGTTCAACGAGATAAAATAACAGATGACCGCCGTCAAGCACAGGGATGGGTAACAAATTCAACACACCCAAACTGATACTCAAATAAGCCATAAAGTTCAAAAAACTTCGTAAGCCACTTTCAGCAGAAGCGCCCGCCACTTTAGCAATGCTAATCGGCCCACTCAAGTTTTTTACTGAGAGTTCGCCAAACAACATCTTTTTCAATGAACTGAGCGTCAACACGCTCATGGTCCAAGTACGCTGCGCGCCAGATAATACAGCATCTAGCGGACCAAAGCGCACTACTCGTAGCATATCCTCAGGCCATTGCCCGCCATTGACACCCATACCTAAATAGCCGCGCTGCTTAGCACCCTCGCCTTGCGCTGTCAGCATGACGGGTATATCACTGACCTGCCCGGCACGCTCAACACTTAACACAACAGTGGCATTGGGGCGCGCTTGCACATACTGCACAACTTTTTGCCAATCATCGACCGGCTGCTGATCAATAGCGACAACGGTATCATTGAGCTGTAAACCTGCATGCTGAGCAGGGCCACTAGCATCTAAATGCCCTACCACTGCTGCAACCTGCGGACGCCACGGCTCAATACCTATTTCATAAATAGGGTTAGGCTCTTGCGCACCGTGCAACCATTTGTCGAGGGTCATACTGTAGGTGCGTGCCGAAGCTTGCCCTGCAGTCTGGGTGGTTAATTCAATCGTACCGGTTTCACCAACGCGCTGAATCAACTGCAAGTTGACATCAGCCCAACCGTTGACTGACTGACCATCAACACTGATAATTTCTTGACCGCTGTGTAAGCCTGCACGCGCCGCTAAACTGCCTTCAACGACATCACCAATCACCGGTTTAACGTGCTGACTGCCCAGCATCGCTAATATCCAGAATAAGATAAAAGCTAAAGCAAAGTTAGCAATCGGCCCAGCGGCCACAATAGCAATACGCTGACCTACCGTTTTACGGTTAAATGACTGATTGTATTGCTCAGGCGCAATAGCGCCCTCACGCTCATCGAGCATTTTGACATAGCCACCCAAAGGGATCAGCGCAATAACAAACTCTGTGCCGTGACGGTCGTGCCAACGTATTAAAGGTGTGCCAAAACCTATTGAGAAGCGCAGCACTTTAACGCCGCAACGTCGTGCCACCCAAAAATGTCCATACTCGTGAATAGTGACTAAAACACCCAGCGCAACCAAGGTGCCAAGCAACATATACATACCACTCATGCTCTTTTACCTGCAGTTATAGACTGTTTCTTCAGCCAAGCTTGTGCCTGCTGACGCGCTTGCTGATCGATCTCAACCACACCTTCAAGGCTATCAATCTGCCCTTGAATACCTAAATTCAACACATCCTCAATCATCCGGGGAATATGGGTAAAACGTATCTGCTCACGCAAAAATGCTGCCACCGCGATTTCATTAGCGGCATTGAGCACTATAGGTGCAACACCACCGGCTTGAGCTGACTCAATGGCCAAACGTAAGCAGGCAAAACGCTGCAAATCAGGCGCAATAAAATCCATCCGCGCCAACGCACATAAATCCAAGGGTGCCACACCCGAGGCGATACGCTCAGGCCAAGCCATAGCATGCGCAATGGGCGTGCGCATATCAGGATTGCCCAACTGCGCCAACACCGAACCATCAACATAATCCACTAAAGAATGGATGACGCTTTGTGGGTGAATCACCACTTCAACCTGCTCAGGACGCGCAGCAAATAACCAGCAAGCCTCAATAAGCTCCAATCCTTTATTCATCATGCTGGCCGAGTCAACCGAGATTTTTTGCCCCATCGACCAATTAGGGTGTGCACAAGCCTGCGCTGGCGTCACTTGCTCTAACTCAGCATAACTACTATTGCGAAAAGGGCCACCCGAAGCGGTTAACAAAATGCGACGCACACCAACAGGAGCTAAACCTTCGGCGTAATTACAGGGTAAACACTGGAAAATAGCATTGTGTTCACTATCAATCGGCAATAACTGCGCACCATGCTCACGCACTGCACTCATCAATAAAGCCCCAGACATGACCAAGGCTTCTTTGTTGGCCAGCAAGACTTTTTTGCCGGCAACCACTGCCGCCATCACTGACTCAAGACCAGCAGCACCAACAATAGCCGCCATCACTGCATCCACTTGCGGGTGCGCCGCCACTTCACATAATCCTTGGGGGCCGGCGAGCACTACAGTGGCGAGACCCGCCGCGCGCAAATCACCCTGTAAGCGTTGCGCGTGACCTGCCTCACCCACCACGGCAAAACGCGGACGATGCTGTAGGCATAGCGCTTTTAATTCATCAATGCTGGTATGGGCAGTCAGGGCAAACACTCGATAACGGTCAGGATGCTGACCAATCACATCCAGCGTGCTACTGCCAATCGAACCTGTAGCACCCAAAACACTGATATTTTGCACTTGTGGCGATGCTGTACTCAAGACAAGGTCCAACCTGACAGCAAGAGCAATAAAGCAAAAATGGGGGCTGCAGCAGTCAAACTATCAATGCGGTCTAAAACACCGCCGTGGCCTGGCAGCAACTGGCTGCTGTCTTTAATACCCATTTCACGTTTAAACATGCTTTCAGTGAGATCACCCACCACTGAAAACAACACCACAACCACAGCACCCAGCAGTAGCAGCACCAACTCACTGGCAGCCACTTGCAGGTAAACAGCTAAACCTGCGGCAATACACACACTGGTCAATAAACCGCCGAACAAGCCGGCCCAGCTTTTACCCGGACTGACACGCGGCGCTAACTTGCGCTTACCCAAGGCTCGGCCAAAGAAGTACGCACCAATATCCGCACCCCAGACCAAGAGCATCAGACTTAAAATCAGCGTATTGCCTTGCGGTAAAGTTTTCAGCACCTGTAAACCTAAACCTGCAGGCACAATAATCACTAAACCAATCAGCAACTTGCCCAAACGCCCACCCCAGCAGGCAATGCTGGCCGGAAAGCTCACCACCATGGCAATAGCTAACAGCCAAAATACTCCTGCGACATACAAAGTAGGCAGCAACCAAGCATCACTGCTATTGACTAACAACAAAGCAGCTACAGTGACTGCCGCATAGATCACACGCTGCAATTGAGTATCAAAGCCGGCTAAACGTGCCCACTCCCAACCCGCCAGCGCGATAATAATGCTAATAAATGCTAAAAAAGCGTGTCCTTCTAGCCCAAAAAAACCAAACAACGCTAAAGGCAGTAACCATAAGGCGGTTATTATCCGTTGCTTGAGCATGATGTACGCTCCTGTGCGGCCACTTGTTCGCAGGTTTTACCAAAACGACGCTGTCGTGAAGCAAAATCTGCCAAGGCTTCGCGCATCGCTTGATGCTTAAAGTCAGGCCAAAATAAACTTGAAAAGTACAGTTCGCTGTAAGCAAACTGCCACAATAAAAAGTTGCTGATACGACGCTCACCACCTGTGCGAATACACAAATCAGGCAGTGGTTGCTGCGCAGTACTTAAACAATTCTGTAGATGTTCAGCAGTGATATCGTCGGGCTGTAACTCACCGGCCTGCACTGAGCGTGCAAGCTGCTGAGTCGCCTGCACGATATCCCACTGTCCGCCATAATTGGCGGCGATTTGTAGCAAAAACTTAGAGTGGTGCGCGGTACGATCTTCAGCGGCTTGCATCGCTGCTTGCAACTCAGGATGAAAACGTGAGCGATCACCAATAATGCGTAAGCGAATACCATTTTGATCGAGCTTTTTTGCCTCACGGCGTAAAGCTCGTAAAAACAGCTCCATTAAAGCACCCACTTCAGCGGCGGGACGCTGCCAATTCTCACTAGAGAAAGCAAACAGCGTTAAGACTTCAACTCCCGCCTCAGCACACACTTCGACCACTGCTCGAACAGCATCAACGCCGGCTTTATGCCCAGCCACGCCAGGCAAAAAGCGTTTCTTTGCCCAGCGATTATTGCCATCCATGATTATAGCCACATGGCGCGGAACGCCGCCCTGTGCATGTTGCGTTGTTGTGTTCATTGCAGCAGCCCCTAAATTACACTGCCATCAAGTCAGTTTCTTTATTCGCTAATAATTTATCGACTTCTTCTACCGCGTGATCAGTGAGCTTTTGCACATCATCGGCTGCGCGACGCTCTTCATCTTCACTGATTTCTTTTTCTTTAACTAAGTCTTTCAACTGCGCTAAAGAATCACGACGGATATTGCGTATAGCAACGCGCGCATTCTCAGACTCTTGACGCGCCTGTTTGGTGTAACCTTTACGTGTTTCTTCAGTCAAAGCAGGCATAGGTACACGGATAGTCGTACCTGAAGTAGCAGGATTGAGACCTAGATCAGACACCAAAATCGCTTTCTCAACCGCTTGAATCATGCTCTTATCAAACACAGTCAAAGCTAAAGTGCGCGAGTCTTCAACAGTCACGTTGGCCACTTGGTTGAGTGGTGTATCGCTACCGTAGTAAGACACCATCACCACATCTAAGATACCGGGGTGAGCACGACCTGTACGGATTTTCGCAAATGCAGTCTGCAATGACTCTACAGATTTATGCATACGCGCTTGCGCATCTTTTTTGATCTCATTGATCATTCTTTGTTTCCTCAATCAGAGTGCCTTCAGCGCCACCTAATACAACATTGAGCAGTGCACCGGGCTTGTTCATATTAAATACGCGTAACGGCATTTTATGGTCACGGCATAAACAAATTGCAGTCAAATCCATAACTTCCAACTTACGATCGAGTACTTCGTCATAGGTCAGATAATCAAATTTTTCTGCATTTGGGTCTTTAAAAGGATCAGCAGTATATACGCCATCAACTTTTGTTGCCTTAAGAACCACGTCAGCACTGATTTCAATACCGCGCAAGCAACCTGCAGAGTCAGTAGTAAAGAATGGATTACCGGTACCCGCAGAGAAGATAACCACTTCGCCTTTCTTCAAGTGACCCACAGCCTTACGACGGTCATAGTGATCAGTCACGCCCACCATAGAAATAGCTGACATCACTAACGCAGGAATATTTGAGCGCTCTAAGGCGTCACGCATCGCTAAGGAGTTCATCACTGTTGCCAGCATACCCATATGGTCGCCTGTGACTCGATCCATGCCTGCGGCTGACAGTGCTGCGCCGCGGAACAAGTTACCACCACCGATCACCAAGCCGACCTGCACACCAATACCGATTAACTGGCCAATCTCTAATGCCATACGGTCCAGCACTTTAGGATCAATACCAAAATCTTCAGTACCCATCAGGGCTTCACCACTGAGTTTCAGTAAAATTCGTTTATAGCGCGGTTGGCGTCCACCGACTTGTTGGGCCATGATATGCAATCTCCTGCAGGTATGAATAAACATCTGTGGCGTAATCGAACCACAGTTAAAATATGCGTAATATAAATGTGCGCACATATTACAAGACAGCGGTACAAAGCACAGTCTCTTTTTGCAAAAAAGGCCGCACGCAATTGCGGGCAGCCTTTAAGTATTACTAGCGGATGCTTACTTCTTTGAAGCAGCAACCTGGGCAGCAACTTCAGCAGCGAAGTCAACTTCTTCACCACGGTCGATACCTTCACCCACTTCAAAACGCACAAAAGAAACGATGGTTGCGCCGGCTTTCTTAGCCAACTGACCCACTGTAACTTCTGGATTTTTGATGAATGCTTGCTCAACCAAGCTTGCTTCTGCCAAGAACTTGTTGATACGGCCTTTGACCATGTTTTCAACGATGTTCTCAGGCTTACCCTTAATTTTATCTTCGTTCAGCGCCATAAAGATTTCTTTTTCTTTAGCGATCGCTTCGTCAGATACTTGGGTTGGATCCAAGAACTGTGGGTTGCTTGCTGCAACGTGCATTGCAACGTCTTTAGCCAGCTCAACATCACCGCCAGTCATAGTCACTACAACACCAATACGGTTGCCATGTAGGTAAGCACCAACTACGTCACCTTCAACACGCGTCAAACGACGAATGTTTACGTTCTCGCCGCACTTAGAGACCAACGCTTCACGTGCTGATTCTTGCTTAGCAATCAGTCCAGCTGTGTCTAAAGTGGTATCAGCAAAAGCGATATCTAAAGAATCGGCTACGAAGCCTTTAAAGTCATCTTGCAGAGCCAAAAAGTCAGTCTGTGAGTTCACTTCAATGATTGCAGCGCTTTTGTTATCGTCAGCTACTTTAACTGCGATCGAACCTTCTGCGGCAATATTACCTGCTTTCTTAGCAGCTTTAATTGCACCTGCAGAACGCATATCGTCAATGGCTTTTTCAATATCGCCACCAGCAGCTTCTAAAGCTTTTTTGCAATCCATCATGCCTTGGCCAGTACGCTCACGCAGTTCT